>JAJZMR010000034.1 GCA_021847535.1 bacterium | reverse complement strand
CGCCGGAAGATGCACTGAAAGCGCTCAAGACAAAGAAATTGGATTTTTTGATCAAGCGATTCGATCGCCTAGATCAGTCTATTGATACTGCTTATGCGTCAGTCTTGTAAGCATAGATTAAACGATAAATACTATCAAAATGTACTTTAAAAATTACTCAACGGTAACAGATTTTGCCAAATTTCTCGGCCGATCTATCGGTCGATCCAAAACAAGAGCAATTTGATAGACAAAAAACTGAATAAGTCCGATCATGACAACCGGCGCAAGAAGCGGGTTCACTTTAGGAAACACAAAAGCTGTATCTGCAAGCGCAAGCAACTCCTGTTGATGCTCAAATGCAAAAACAATCAGATGGCCAGAACGTGCCTTAACTTCCTGAGCATTTCCATACAATTTTTTATAAACAACCTCGTCCAAACAGGAAAAAATAACCACCGGCGTTTGTGCATCAATCAATGCCAATGGTCCATGCTTCAGCTCACCCGCAGGATATGTATCAACAAAAATATATGCTATCTCTTTAAGCTTCAAAGCAGCTTCAAGCGCACACGGAAAACTAATGTGCCGACCGAGAAAAATAAAATTTTTATAACGTGCATAAAAAGGCGCTCGCTTTGAAATAATATCAAATTTATAGCGCTCAATACTATTTTCTAATACCTCCGCGGCAACAAATAACTCTTCTTCAGCACGAGCCATCGCCTGTGTCGTCACCAACCCTTTAATATGCGCTATCCAATGTGCCAATAAAAATAATGCTGATATCTGCGCAGTGAATGCCTTGGTCGACGCGACAGCGATTTCTTGACCCGCCTGCGTCAATAAAAAACCATCCGCTTCACGTACCATCGAACTTGATGCAACATTCGTCAACGCAATAGTCGGCTGTTTACTTGCAAGCAGCAATCGCAGTGCCTCGAGTGAATCGGCAGTCTCCCCCGATTGTGAAATGATACAAGTAAGCGTCCGGGAGCAAGAAAAAAATTTTTTATAACGAAATTCAGAAGCAAGAAATGATTGTGTTTGAAGATGCGCAACCTCTTGCATAAAATATTCAGCTATCATACCCGCATGCCAGGATGTTCCACACCCAATAAAATGTATCCTCTCAAGATCATGTATCATATCAGCTGATAAATTCAATTGCTGCATCCGTGTTGATTTATGCAAACGCAAAAAATTTATCGTATCAATAATAGCACGCTTTTGCTCATACATCTCCTTAAGCATGTAATGTTCATAAGCACCCTTGCCCTCAGCAGACCAGGTGCAAACTGTTTTTTCAACAGGCGGATAAATGCGCTCTCCAAAAAAATTATATACAGCGTAGCCCGTCTTGGAAATCAAGGCGAATGATTCGTCAGGCAAAAAGACAACCTCATCAGTTTTATCAATAAATGCCGCAACATCTGATGCAACAAATGTCTGATCCGGCAGAATACCAAGGCATAACGGGGAACTTTTACGAATAGCTACCAAATAATCTGAATGTTTTTCACTCATCACTAAAAGAGCATAGGCTCCTTGAATTCCTGAAACAACGGCCAGCACAGCCCTTTCCAGAGATTTTGTCTGAAGCTCATCTTCAAAAAGATGTGCGATTACTTCTGTATCAGTTTGCGAAACAAATGTATGGCCCAAAAGTTGCAATTTTTCTTTGAGAAATGCAAAATTTTCAATAATACCATTATGAACAACGGCAACCGTACGGCGACAATCAACATGAGGATGCGCATTATTTTCAGACGAACTACCATGCGTCGACCAACGGGTATGACCAAGACCTATAGCGCCATCAATACCATCATCCTGTGCCATTTTAATTTTAGCACGCAACTGATCGATGCCCCCTTGGGCTTTGACACAATGCAACTTAGAAGCAGTTGTAATACAAGCAAATCCGGCAGAATCGTACCCCCGATATTCTAAACGAGCAAGCCCTTCAAGTATTTGCTGCCGACATGGTCCAGAACCATTATATCCAACGACACTGCACATAAAAATGCCTCACTACTCTTTTTTAAGGTGCATTTAAAAAATAAAAGCAAAAATCGTTCTTAACGCTTCACAAATTGGAATTTACGACGCGCACCACGCTGACCATACTTCTTACGCTCTTTAATGCGAGAATCAACAGTCAACAAGCCTTCTGAACGCAATGCATTACGGACATCTTCACGAACTGTGATAAGTGCACGAGCAATGCCTAATTTAACGGCATCAGCTTGCGAATGAATTCCGCCACCTGAAACATTAACTTCAATATCATACTCATTATTTAAGTGAGGCAATACCGTCCAAGGGGCTAATGCGCGAGCACGGCTCAAGTCTGTATCAAAATAAGTAAGAGCTTCCTTGCTATTGACCACAAAGGCACCCTTGCCAGAACGAACCCAAACACGCGCAACTGAAGATTTGCGTCTACCTACTGCATGAGCAAGTGGGGCTTTTGCAATTTTTTTGGGAGCAGAGACATTTTTTTCTACCGGCTTTGCAGCTGCAACTTTTACATCGGCGCTTTTGCTTGACGACTTTCTTGTTGTTGTTTTCATATAATTTTATTTAGTCCTTATAGATGTATATATTTTATTTTGCTCACCCGAGCAAACCTTACCAAAATGGCCCATCGGTGGAGCCGATGAGCGGATTTGAACCGCCGACCTACTGATTACGAATCAGGTGCTCTACCAGCTGAGCTACATCGGCAACAGTATATGTAAGTATAGCAAAATCATTTTTTTCTACAAATGACCCTTTTGATATATTTTTCTTATCAATTAGCTCTCTTCGGCAACCTCTTGACAAGCGATGCACCGCGTGGCGTTAGGGTAAAGCAAAAGCCGCTTTTCAGCTATAGGCGCCCCGCAATCAATACAGAGCCCATAAGTTCCCTCTTGCATGGCATGCAACGCTTTGGTGATCATGCGATACTCCTCATACTCATTTGCTTGAATAGAGATAATAATATCTTCCGATGTCGCCGCGGCAGCTTGGTCTCCTGGATCCTGAACCTCACTGTCAACAACCTTTTCTTCAGCAAGTCCTTTGAGAATCTCCTCTAACTCACGCTTTCTTGTTAAAAGCTTTTGCTTCATTTTGTCATACTGTGCACTCATACCACTCTCCCTTATACTTGAGTTTTAAAGATCCCTCACGGTTTTAAAAAATTTCTTTAACAATGTTTCATTTTCATCCTTTAACACTCCCCCAGAAACGAATTTTGTGTGTTTTGTATATACTGGATGACCTGACAAATTGTCAATACGAAACCCATAGAGAGGCGACTCTGCCCCATAAACAACCCGCTCAATTCGACTTAACGAAGCCAATCCCCAGCACATCATGCAGGGTTGCAGGGTTACATAGAGCGTACACCCTTCTAACCGCCAATCATCGAGCGCCTGACAAGCGGATGTAATTGCACGCACTTCTGCATGAGCGATCTGACAACCTTCTGCCTGAGTGAGATTATAACCAGAACCCAGCAGATTACCCGTAGAAGAAACCACCAAAGCCCCAACCGGGATCTCCCCTAAATCATAGGCCTTAAGCGCGAAGGCATACGCCTGCTCCATATAGGGAATATCATGCTCAAAAAAAGGCTGCTGCTCGCATTCTGCCATAGGCCGACCTTCCTTTCAGATATGTTTTCTAGTATTTCACGCGAAGAGACTATTTTACAAGAAAATGAAAATTTCAGATACCCATGCAAAATGACTATTGCTCATTTGACAATTTTTAAAAAATAAACCAAACTAATCTATAATAAACTAATTTTTTGATTAAAATCATAGATAAAGGAACACTTTTTATGAAAAAAATTACTTTTTTAAGCCTCTTAATTGCTTATTTATTCATGGACACAACGCTCTTAGCAGGCCCATTCTTCGGGTATTTCGCAACAAGCGGCCTTTATTCAATCGCTGAAAAAAAAGCTCGTCAGCCGTGGGAAATTAAATCTGCTAGTAAAATTGTGGTACCGACTTTAGCAGCTACAGCAGCTACGATTGCCTGCAGCAAAGGATACGCTGACAATCTATTCCCCTTTGTTTTTCAAAAAGTCAATTCATTGACAGAGCAGTTTACGCAACACGATCTTGGCAATTTTTCCCGCCTAGGAGCAGACCTTGCTATAGCTGGAGTCGCTGGCCTTGCCTGTAGGAGTATTTTAAAAGCGATAGCGGAAAAAAAACGTCTCGACAGCATTGCATATTTTAAGAAACAAATCGAAGACGAAGCACAGTTGCTTACATATAAGAATAACGAGAAAACCACTATTACGAATGAACATGATAGCTTTAGAAAAGCATCATCTGAAAGAATAGAATACTATCAAAAAATAATTGATGAATTAACTTTAACTAACCGTAGCCAAAAATAATCGTTGGCGGCTTCCTCAAGCAAACCTATAGCCTACAATAAGAATAATATATATACTTAATTTTAGTAATCTTTTCTTCTTTAATTCAAGGATTTTATGAAAAAAACAATTCTATTAGCTTTCGCCTTATGTGGCGCCAGCACATCACATGCGATGGCCCGACAACTTTTTTTGTTGACGTCAGTAACACTAAGACACCCTTTTATTTCACTTATTGAGCCTATTATAAAAAGCCAAGGATTTGCAAACCCAACAATACTGAACCTTCAATATGAGTGGGAGAGGCGAACCGTATCAAAAGAAATCCAAAAGAGCTCCGAACATCGCTTGAATAATTTGCAGAACATGACAAAAATACCCGGCAATGCAACCGTAGCCGCAGATTTACTGCTGGTAGCGGACAACGTTATAGCGGAATCACCACAAAACTCTTTAACTGCGCACGAAATACAAGAGCGAATTAATGCCGCATGCATAAATTTACGTCAACTTCGTGAAACCTTTGGCACACCACCATCAGACGTTATCACTGAAACAGCTGCCTTTACTATTTTAAGAGAGGCACTAGTTACAAAAAGGTCTCTTGACCCTGCAACCAAAGCCTTACTCAAATCTCAACTTTTAGAAAAATCACTTCTTTACCCTGAAATTGATTAAAAAAATGATATTTTTTTGAACAAATAGATATATTATTTTTAGCGATCAAAAATAGGCCCAAGATTTTGGGCCTATTTTTTTAACAAAGTAGAAAAAGTTGGCATATCGCGTATACTTATACATACGTGAATAACCCAATTATCTTTAAGGAGATACCGCCATGTCCAACCCGAACGAAAAAGAATATTCAGCCCAGTCCATCCGCGTTATTGAAGGTTTGGAGGCGGTACGTAAACGTCCAGCTATGTATATCGGCTCAACTGGAGCGCAGGGATTACACCATCTGGTTTACGAAATTGTTGATAACTCTGTTGATGAGGCGCTTGCCGGCTACTGCAACACGGTCACGGTCATATTGCATGAAGATGGCAGCTGTTCTGTGGAAGATAATGGGCGGGGAATTCCAACAGATATTCACCCAACAGAAGGTATTTCTGCAGCGGAAGTCGCTTTAACAAAGCTTCACGCAGGCGGTAAATTTGATAAAGATACCTACAAATTTTCAGGCGGGCTTCATGGGGTTGGGGTGTCGGTCGTTAATGCTCTTTCAGAATGGCTCCATTTAACGATCTTTAGAAATGGTACTATTCACGAACAGGATTATGCTCGAGGCAAACCACAAGCTCCGCTTAAGCAGATGAGTCAAACGGAAAAACAGGGAACAATTGTACGTTTTAAGCCCGATGGCGAAATATTTAAAGATACGGTTGATTTTAACTTTGATACGCTTTCTGCCCGGTTACGCGAGCTTGCTTTTTTAAATAAAGGGCTGCGTATCACTATCTTTGATGAACGAACGAACAAGAGCCATGAATTTTATTTTGAGGGCGGCATTGTTTCATTTGTTGAATATATCAATGCAAAAAAAACACCGATATTTCCTGAAATTTTATATTTACATAAAGAGGACGATGCTCATTTTCTTGAAATTGCGCTTCAATACAATGAAGGCTTTGGTGAACAACTTTACTCATTTGTTAATAATATTAATACGATAGAAGGGGGTACACATGTTGCTGGTTTTAAGGCTGCATTAACTAAAGCCTGCAATCGTCGTGCTCAAGAATTTAATATCCTTAAAGGCGCTGATGCCTTTTCAAGTGAAGATGTTCGCGAGGGCTTGGTCTGCGTTATAAACCTTAAAATAGCTGAGCCGCAATTCGAAGGACAAACAAAAGCAAAACTTGGCAACAGCGAAGTAAAAGGGCTTACTGAATCATGGATTTTCGCATTTTTTGAAACTTATTTTGAAGAAAATCCTCAAGTAGCGCGTAAAATTTTACAAAAAGCTGAACTTGCTATGCGTGCACGGGATGCTGCCAAAAAGGCTCGCGAGTTAACCCGTCGCAAGACAGCGCTCGAGTCGACTATTTTACCGGGAAAACTGGCTGATTGCTCGACAGAAGAACCTGCAAAAGCGGAACTTTTTATTGTTGAGGGGGATTCTGCAGGCGGATCGGCCAAGCAGGCTCGTGACCGGTTTACTCAAGCTATTTTGCCGATACGTGGTAAAATTTTAAACGTTGAAAAAGCACGTCTTGATAAAATCTTAGCAAATGAAGAAATTAAATCGCTCATAGCTGCTATTGGGAGTGGCGTGACCAACGATGAATTCAATCTAGAAAAAACACGGTATCATAAAATTATTCTTATGACAGATGCTGACGTTGATGGATCACATATTCGCACACTTTTGTTAACATTTTTTTTCAGATACATGCGTCCATTAATTGAAAAGGGCTACTTGTATGTTGCCCAGCCGCCGCTTTTCAAGGCAAAAATAGGGAAAAAAGAGCAATACCTTAAAGATGAAAAAGCCCTTAAGCAGTTTCTTATTGCATGGGCGCGTGAAAACACAATCCTTTCTGTTGAAAATAAAAAGCTTGATACTCAAGAATGGCATACCGTGCTTGATATGATTAAAGTTGCCGAGGAATCGTTAGAAACGCTCTCTGTCAAATTTAAGGCGACGTATGAGCAGATCATGCTTTTAATGTCCGGCCCTTACCAAGCAGCTCGAGGAAAGAGCCCTAACACTGCGGAACTGATCGAAATAATAGCGCCACTCTTGCGTAAGTATGTGATCACCTTTCGTCATACCGATGGGGCTCCCGTTGATCAACTGATTTTTACCCACATGAATAAATCGTGGCAGATTGCTTCCGATTTTTTCACGAGTATCGAAACGGAAAAGTTTGCAATGCTTCATGAAAAAATTAATCTTCTTACATTATCGTGGATATTAAGCATACAAGACAAAGATAAGGTAATAACAGGTAACTCATTGCTTGAAATTATTACTGCAATTTCAAAAATCAGTAAACCATATATGACAATTCAGCGGTACAAAGGGCTTGGAGAAATGAATCCGGAGCAGCTTTGGGAAACATCGATGGATATAACCCGTAGACAGCTTCTGCAAGTAACGATTGGTGACGCGCTTGAAGCTGATACATGGTTCGATACGCTTATGGGCGACGACGTAACCGGTCGCAAAACATTTATTGAAAAAAATGGACACTTTGTCAAAAATCTCGATATTTAATAAGACGGAAAACTTTTGTGCCCAGGAGGAGCTCATTCTTCCTGGGCAGACACTGATTGTTGGCCTATCGGGTGGCCCGGATTCTGTCTTTTTGCTCACCTTTCTGCATTATTTACAAAAAAAATATAATCTACGGCTTGTGGCCGCACATCTTGACCACGGCTGGCGTTCAAATTCAGCCGATGATGCCCTTTTTTGTAAACAACTGTGTGAAAAGTTATCGATCACCTACGAACAACAAATACTGGTAAATAGCCAAACAAAAGACGTTTCTACTTCCGGCTCACTTGAACAAGATGGCCGTAAAGCACGACGTATTTTTTTTGAGGCATGCGCGCAACGTCATCAAGCTGATCGCATTGCACTAGCACACCATCTTGATGATAAAGCAGAAACGTTTTTTATTCGTTTAATACGCGGGGCTGGCCTTGCAGGGCTTGCAAGTATCCGTGCGCGTCACGGTCTTTATATCAGACCACTGTTATCGCTGACAAAAAAAGAGATCCTTGATTATTTACAAGCAGAGAAGATATCTTTTTGCGCAGACTCAACAAATCTGGATGTTCGTTTTTTGCGCAACAATATTCGGCATACGCTTATGCAGGTCTATTCTTCACTTGATAGACGCGCTGGTAAGCATATAATACGGGCAATCGATCAGCTTCAGCAAGCTGACGCATTTATTGATCATTATGCACAAACGGCTTTTGATGCAATGCTCGATAACGGGTTGCTTGATATACAGAAGTTTTTGGCATGCCAGAAGATTATACAGCACCGGGTACTTGTGCACTGGCTTATCAAACATCAGGTTAAATTTGTTCCAACGGAACCTTTTTTTAATGAGATAGTTCGTTTTTTTAAAAATACCGGATCGCCTGCTCATAGAATAGCAGCGGACTGGACGATTAAAAAAACAAAAAATCATGTCCAGATTATACATCACGCATAATTTTCTCGTGCATACTCAGCAACTTGCGCTATACTGCGTACAGTAATGAAAGGATCTTGAATGTTTAAAGTGCTCGAAGTTCATAGCCGCTATATAAGCTCCGGGTTAGCGATTATCCTTCACGGCATAATTCTTGTCTACATTCTCTATATCCTTAAAACAACCGCCATTGATTATCGAACAAAAGGTGCTGATAAAAAGGTAGTCTGGTACCAACAACCTGCAAAAAAAGCCACGCCTCCAGCGCCTGCCGTTTACAAAGAGCCAGAACAGGCAGCTCAAGCCCCTACACAAGGACAAGTACCTGTACAACATGATGAACCGATACAGACTGAGCCGGCACTGGCAAGTCCGGTTGAACAACCGATAGCGCCAAACCCGCTGCGCAAGCTGCGAAGCGCTCAAGAACGACGGTCTGCCTGGACAAAACCACCTGCAGCGCCAACCCAAGAGCCACAAAAAATGACGGCCGGCATGTTGATGGATGCGATATCACAGCAGGAAGCGCTCAAACGGCAAGCTCATGCTGTTTATACAAAAGAGCAAGCAATTAAAGAGGGAATAGCTGCTCAGATGCGCGAGATCACTCAAGAGCGGCTCAGACATAAAATATTTTCGGCCATGCAAATGGCATTTGATATGCATAAAAAAGAATATTTTTCGCCTGTTCCCATCAAAAGTACCATTAACGTGTCGGTAGTGATCAATCAAAAGGGAGAAATTGTTGCCATTGAAGTACTCAAATCAAGCGGGACACAAAGCCTTGACGAGCATATCGTTTCGATTATTCAGACAATTAAAAAAATTGCAACCCCGCCATCACGAAATAATCAAGAATTTTTTACCGTTACCTTTGCCGGCAATGTGACAATCCATGCAGGCAGCGGACATATCATATTTGATTACCAAAATGCCTCCGGAATACATGTTGTATAACGATATTAAAGGATATGACGCGAAACATCCTTGGATATCTTTTGCGATACCGTATCATAATCTTGAGCAGAAAGTTTTCCCTTCTTTGTCCGCATCTCACGCAAAAAATTTGCCTTATCAATAATAACGGTTGTCAATTTCTGTGCTTTTGGTGAAAAATTAATTTTACAAACATCCCAGTAACCTTGCAAAACAGGAGACTGAAACCACATAAGAAAACCGTTATACCAGATATAATCGGCAACGCTATTATATGCAGCCGTTGTAATAAAATCTTCTACTGTTTGGAAAATTTTTACGGCCATGTACAATTCAAGCTGCTTTCTTTTTGCAGGATCAAATGTTACCGGCTGAACAGCGGTAAAATCAACATCGGGATTAAGACTTGCATACATAAAAAAACCTTCAGGAAAATGCTTAACAAGCTCCTTCTGTGGTTCAAGAAAATTTCTTTGCACATTTTCCAACGTGTTATATGCTAACCTATTTCTTTCAATCTGCTCACGGGAGCTCATCTCAAGATAAATTTCTCCAGCAAGCAAGAGTGCTGAAATACCACCCAAATAAGAAATGATAAGCTGAAACCGTCGCAATGGCGTTATCTTGAACCGTTCTATGACAACATAGCCAAGAAAGGCGATAATAAAAAAAATAATTAAAAATAGTAACAATTCTTTTTTCATAGCGACAAAAAAATATTATTCATTTAAAGCCTTTTAATTATTTTTTATATGTACAAAATTAAGTTTAGCAAGATATTTTAATGAAAATCAAGCATTTATAAAAATATTTTAATAAATTCTGCGCAAAACCATCTTTTTGCCCTCGACATTTCTCATATTTCATTTTATAACTGCTGAGCATAATCCTTAAAGGAGTTTTACATGGCAAAAATCGTCATTATTGGAGCAGGGTTAACGGGACTTTCCACAGCTTATCATTTAGAAAAAGCTGGCTTTTCAGATTACCTTTTGCTTGAAAAAGAGGCTGAAGTTGGCGGGTTATGCAAATCCGTCAACCAGGATGGTTTTACTTTTGATTATACGGGCCATTTATTACATATTAATGATCCTTATTTTAAACAATTTATTAACGATGTTGTCGGGTTTGAGCACTTTAACACGATCAACAGAAAATCGTTTATATACAGCCATGAAACATATACACATTACCCCTTTCAAGTGAACCTTTA
>JAJZMR010000098.1 GCA_021847535.1 bacterium | reverse complement strand
GCGGCCACATGACTTTCTTGAACATCTAGTTTAGTTGAAAAGCATTCTTGAATACCCAAAAATTGCTTTGTCGTTCTGAATATTTTTTCTATAGGCCAACGCTTTTTATATAATTTTACATGCTCAATCGGTTTACAATAATAAGTTGAAACTATGTAAACAATGCTTTCAACACCTTCTAAGAGAGTATTTTTTTAACAAAAAGTCAAATCAGATCACATCTTTCACGCATCTGCGGAAGTCCTGTACTTTTGATCTTTTTTCAAATAAGTAACTTGTTTCGTTCCAGATCATTTCTGGTATCATAAGCATAGAGCGTCTCCTTTTTTTGTTCACCCGCTGTTTTAGCGGATAAATCTAGAAGACGCTCTGTTTATTTAATTTTCGGATAAGCTCTTAATTTTTTATATTTTTTTTTATAGACTCAGCAATAACCATAATGACAAAATTTGGGGGATGGTATGCAAAAAAAAAGAGGTGTGGCGTGGCTATTTTTTATAGTATTTTGTGGCATAACATCAGCTCGTGGTCCATGGACACGAACTTTCTATTTTTTTAATGATGCATGTGAAAAAAATGATACAGAGCTGATTTTTGCAAAAAGGGCAGAACATGCTTTTACACAGCTTTTGATCAGTTGGCATGCACATAATCAGACACAGGGATATTTTAGATTTTATGTTGAAGTTTTTGATGAAAAGACAAAAATATGGTCGACCTATAAGACATATGAGTGGGGATATAGGCGGCAGGCATCTTTTTTACATAAAGATAGCCATTCATCAGCCGCATATGTGCATGTACGGTTCGAGGGTGCATCAGATAGAAAATATTATACTTTTCGCATAAAAATTGAAGCAGTTGATGGAGCATCTATTCATGACGTTGATTATATAGTGGTTTGCGCAAGTGATATGAAACGATTTAAGCCGGAAGCGTATGAATCGGCTGTAAAAAATATAGAATCAAGTTATATAAAAAATGTCCCCCGGCGCTCGCAGTATCATGAAAATTATCCAGAAAGTAATGGGTGGTGCTCGCCCGCTTCAGTTGCACAATTGATTGAATTTTATAATAAAGTTTCAATCGATCTGCCTACTTTTGCACATACCGTTTACGATCGTGGTTTAAATGTTTATGGAAGCTGGCCATTTAATACTGCGCAGGCAGCGTTACATTTGCCCAATCATCTTTGTTATGTAACGCGATTAAAAAGTATACAAGATCTTTCACGGTTACTTGTAAATGGCCACCCAGTGATTTTAAGCATCTGCTGTTCGATGCCCCTTACGGGCGCACCAAAGGCATATGATCAGGGACATCTTATTACTGTGATTGGTATTGAAAAAGAAAAACGAAGAATCATTTGTCATGATACAGCTGAAAAAGATGTTACTGATATGGTAAAATATTACCCGATGAGTGAGTTTATGCGCGCATGGGAAAATCGTCAACGGCTTGCCTACGTTATTGTGCCACGTAGGCAGTTATAAGCATTGAATACACTCTAGTTTTTGAGGATAATAGAGGTTAAAATGAAATGATTTTTTTCCCTTTAAAATAGCTTAAATATTTTGATCAGTGATTCTTTGTAGGCAGTGCCATGTACGTCAAGGCGGATAACTTTTTTGCTATGAAAATGGGCATCAAGAAGATCTTGCCAGCTTTGTATATCTTTAAGAAATTCTCCAAGTTTAATCGTACGAACTTTACCTACACCATTTTCGTACCCGCAGCTTTCAGTAATAAGTTTATTATCTAGATCTGTTATGATGGCAACATGGCCTTCAAGCCAGATAAGGTCGCCTTCTTCAAGCACGTTGGTGGCTTTAAATTTCTTCCCATACTTTTCAAGCATAGCTGTTGTTTTAAAAAAGTAGGGCAGATTTGCCATGTGAGCAAAGCGGAGTACCAAATTTGAGCAATCGTATCCACCAATTGACTCGGTAGATTTTTGGTCGATTCTATAAAAGCGGCCATTAATGTTATGGTATCCAGCGCAGTATCCGCGAGTAAATCCGCTTCCTCCCCAAACATAGGGTATTGTATTGGCGATATCATTGTTTTGTAGCGCGTCGACCAAGCCGGTGATAAGTTGCACAAATAGCCGCCGCCGATCAACTAAAGAATTTTCATCATAAAAAATACAATGATCTCGTGCGATAGGCTGGTATTCGATAGCGAGTGTATCGCTATTAAGATACTTGAGTGTAACGGAACTTTTGTCTTGATTTGTGTAGACAAAGCAGGTACCTACTGAATAGATTGTGCCAGATGAACTGATGAATGGTTGCTTAATGGAAATAATTTTTTCTTGATTGTGAAACTGGGGGAGCAGATTAAGCTTGTTGCTTGGCAGGTCTGATAAAAGTATTAAATCTTTTCTGGCTATCCAGTAACGATTTTGTGGTTGTCCCTGTGCATTGTAGCCATAAATTGCCCACGGAATAATAATGGAACATACGTGAGATGAATAAAAATCGATTTCAAAAACTTCATTAAACAATCCTTGATTTACCCGAGGACATGCAGTATAATTTTTTGCGGAGGCTGGTAATTCTTTTTTTACTTGTTCAGCGCACATAAATAAATCAACAATTGGATATCGTATGAATCCGTAGGATCTTTCGGGGATACAAATTGTATCGTTGTGCGCTATGCCTGTATATACTAAGGTCACTAGAAATAATAACCACATGACTGAGCCCCCCCTCCAGATTAAGATAAGAAAAAAAGATACAGAGAGTCAATAAAAAAAGGAGAGACCCAGATGATACATCCGGCTATTGGACTTACCGACGATGCATGTAAGCAGGTAAGTCAAAAGTTATCATATCTTTTGTGCAATGAATTTATTATATATATAAAAACACTCAAATTTCATTGGAATGTTACCGGTTCCGACTTTAAGCCGCTCCATCTTTTTTTTGAAGAACAGTATGAGGAGCTGTTGCAGATAGTTGATGATGTTGCAGAGCGTATACGATCCCTTGGCTATTTTTCTCCCGGGACGGCAACGGAATTTTTGAAAAATGCTGAGCTTACAGAAGCTGTTGGAGAAAATCCTCCTGCCGCGGCAATGCTCACCTTATTATTGCATGATCACGAGGCTATCATTCGTATCATACGTAAAGAGATTGATGCAACCACAGCCTTGGGTGATGCAGGCACTAATAATTTTTTATGTGATTTGATGGAGCGGCATGAAAAAATGGCCTGGATGCTAAGAGCCTTTCAAGGTTAATTTTCCTAATGCAAAAAGCGCCAAGGTGCTCACGGTTAGGCCTGTTAAGGGCAAAATTTTTGATTGCCAAGATTTTTTGTTGCATTGGGCGGTATTGAAAAGACTATAGGCACATACGCATCCACTAAAGGTGCAAAGGGTTACTAAGCCACATGTAGCGGGAAATCTTTCAAGGCTATGAGTAATGGCCGTCAATAAGGCGACTGTCTCTTTTCCTGCGTCGATAGTCATTATTGCATCTGCGTTATTATATGAAAATAATGATGCAATGATTATAAGAACTTTTTTCATACTATAACTCCTTATCGTTTATACAATAATTCGTATTTTGTATGATTGTAGAGTTAATATTATAAAAATTCAACTTTTTTATCTACTGCCTTGCTTTTTGAAAAATGGTATACTGAACAAAAAGTTGCTTTCTGGAACAAAACTATGAATTTTAAAGATACCTTAAATTTGCCTCATACTGATTTTCCTATACGGCCTAATCCTACTCAAGAAGATGCGCAGCTCTTACAACGCTGGGAAGATGAAGATCTTTGTACACAGTCATTTTTTTGTAATAAGGGGTCAAAAAAATATATTTTACATGATGGGCCTCCGTATGCCAATGGGCATATTCATTTGGGTCACGCCTATAATAAAATTTTAAAAGATATTATTGCAAAATCACATCGTATGCAGGGGATGCATGTTCCTGTAACACCTGGATGGGATTGCCATGGGCTGCCCATTGAATTAAAGGTCACCCAAGCTGCTGAAAATAGTCAGCTTTCGCCTCTTGATATTAAAAAGGCGTGCCGTGATTATGCGCAAGAATGGATAACAATTCAGAAACAAGAATTTAAAAAACTTGGTGTTCTTATGAATTGGAAAGATCCTTATATAACGATGAGCTCAGACTATGAAGCATCGATTATGAGAGCATTAGCGATATTTTTTAGGCAAGGTTTTATTGAAAGAAAAAATAAAACAGTCGCCTGGTGTTTTTCATGTAAAACAACGCTAGCAACAGCTGAAATAGAATATCAGGATCGTAAGGATCCTTCTTTGTATGTTCGATTTGCTTTGTCTGCTGCTGATAGCGCCCGACTTTTTCCAGAGCTTGATAGACCGGTTAGTTTATTGGTTTGGACAACGACTCCTTGGACATTAGCTTTAAATAGAGCGGTTATGGCACACCCTCACGCACGTTATCAAGTGATACGGTTGGGAGAGACATTGCTTATTGTTGGATCGTTGGTTAGCCAAAAATTGGCCGAAATTACCAAGCAGAGCCTTGTGGTCCTGAAAGAATTTGCAAGCGATGTACTTGAAGGGCTGGGTGTATTACATCCATTTATTGAAAACTTTTCAGTTCCGATGGTTTTTGATGAAAATGTTGGATTGCATGAAGGGACTGCTTTTGTACATACAGCACCGGGTGCAGGGCCTATTGACTATGAGGTGGGCGTAAAAAACAATCTTGAGATTTACTCGCCAATTACCAGTGATGGTCGTTATACCGCAGATATCACCCCTCATGAATTAGCTGGAATGTTGGTAACAGAAGGTCAAATTTGGGTTATTAAAAAGCTTGCTGCATCGGGTACTCTTTTTTATAAAACTTCGATTAACCATCCATATCCACATTGTTGGCGGTGTCATAATGGACTGATTTTTAGAGCGACTCCACAATGGTTTGTTGATCTTATGCAGCAAGATATGAAAAAGCGTGCAATGAGTGCGATTGAAAATATATCGTTTATCCCTGCGCGGGCACAAAATTTTTTAAAAGCTACGGTAGAAAATAGGTGGGAATGGTGCATATCGCGTCAGCGCATATGGGGTGTACCGATTCCTGCGCTTATTTGTCTTACCTGCGATAAAGTCGTTACCTCTGCTGAATTTATGGATTTTATCGCAGAACAAGTTGGACGTGAAGGTATCGAATATTGGGATAAAGTTTCTTTGGATGAATTAAAAAAGATGGCGTCTGCTTGTTCATCGTGTCATGAGAAAAATTTTAAAAAAGAGCAGGATATCCTTGATGTTTGGTTCGATTCTGGTGTGAGCCATTACGCTGTTCTTGAGAAAAATCCCGAACTTGCCTTTCCGGCAGATGTCTATTGTGAGGGTGTAGATCAGCACCGTGGGTGGTTCCAAAGCTCTCTTTTAACAAGTTTAGTTCTTGAAAAAACTCCCTCTATGCGTCAGATAATTTCTCATGGTTATACGGTCGATGAAAAGGGGCGCAAAATGTCGAAATCATTGGGTAATGTTATTGCGCCTGATGATATTATACGTACGTTGGGAACAGATGGATTAAGGTTGTGGGTTTCAAGTTTAGGCAATGATGGAGATTTGGTTGTTTCGCAGGTCGTTTTAGATCATGTTGCTTCTGTATACCGTAAAATAAGAAATACTTGTCGCTTTTTGTTACAAAATTTATATGATTTTGATAAAGACAAGGATGCTCTGCCTTTTGAGCAACTTATGCCTCTTGATCGCTATGCGTTGGCACGACTATATCGATTTCAGGAAGATGCTTTTTGTTATTACAATGAAAGTAATTTTACGGGCAACTTTCATCTTTTTGCCGATTATTGTGCACAGGAACTCAGCTCATTTTATCTTGATCTTATTAAAGATAGGTTGTATGTTGAGGCCCCTTCAGGGCATAAGCGTCGATCTGCTCAAACGGTGCTTTGGTATATCCTTGATACGCTTACGCATGTGATGGCGCCTATTCTTTCGTTCACGGCTGAACATATTTCTGATTTGTATCAAAAAGATAAAAAAGGATCGATTCATCTGCGGAACTTTCCGCGCTTGGCTGTCGGTAATGATTTTACCGGAGATGAGCCTTTGTGGAATTTTTTAAAATCGTTACGTTCAGCGGTCCTTAAAGTGATTGAAGCTCAACGCGAGCAGGGTGTTATTAAGCATTCATTAGAGGCAGCGGTGTCATTACATATTGCCCCTGATTATTATGCTGAATTTCCACAGTTGCAGCAGTTACTTGCAACTGATAGATTTTTACGTGAATTTTTCATTGTTTCATTGGTTGATTTAAAAACAGCAGCTTTTGATGTTCCTGAATCGCCTATGAAGGGCATCTTCATCGCCGCTTATCAAGCAGCAGGAACTAAGTGTCCGCGCTGTTGGAACTGGGAGAGTGCTGTTGATTCTCGTGGCCTTTGCGCACGCTGTGCGGCATTAGTGCCGTAATTAAAAAAGGCTCCTGATTTATTATGCAGGAGCCCTACTTTTTTGTTTGTGAAGCTCTTTTTATTCTTCTTTTTTCTCTGTTACTACGTGCGGAGCTAATTTATCGGCGATACTTGTGTAAATTCTTTTGATAGCTTCGGTTATCTTGTGCATATCAACAAGCCCCTGCGGTTCAAGGCCTTTTGTTGAGTATTTTTGATGCTCTTCTTCGATTCTGACAACCAAGCGATTTATGATATCTCTATGACTTTGCCAGAGCTCAGTCCACTTTTTATTAATGATTTCGCGGATCTCTTGGTTTATAGGGAGGTTGTTGCCAAAGGTAAGCATTGTGTCTAAGAGCGTAGGCAGCGCTAATTTGTTGAGTTCCGTAATAACTGAATCGTCAAAGTTGGCTTTTTCTAAGATTGCGTTTATTTCATTGTTTCTTTGTGCTATGGTTTCAAGGGTATTTTCAATAGCATCAAGTTGTGGGGTTAATTCTTGTTCTGTCGCCTGATGTTTTTTTTCAACATATTTTTCTTGCGCAGAAGCTTCTTCTTTGAGCGGTTGCGCTTTAGCTGGCAATTTCTTTTTTTGCTTTTCGCTATCGGCTTGTTTTTTATCTTGTTCTTCGTATTTTTTCAATTTTTCTAATTTTTCTTTTTCTTCATACTTTTTTAGCTTCTCTTCGAGTTCTTTTTGTTTTTTTTCATCGCCTTTTTTCTTTTTATCGTCTTTCTTTTTGTCTTCTTCAGAAATTTTGTCTTCTCTCTTTTTGCTATCAGAAGCGGTACTTGATGATGCTCCCTTGCTCCCTGAGGGCGAAACATCTTTCTGAGGGGATCCAAATGGATCGTATTTCTGTGGTGCACGTGTTGTTGGGGCGCCCATCCCCATCATGAAGTCAGGATATCCTCCAGGGCTTGCGTAAGAAGCGCGTTGTTCAGAACGTGGAAGTTGTTGCGGATATTTTTTATCATATTCGGTGGTGGTGATAGTAGGTCGCACTTTGGCAAATTCTGCAAGGTCTTTTTTGCGTTGTTCCTGTGCGGCTTGAGCAGCATTCTTTTTTGTAAGTTCTTCTGGTTCATATTTTTTGAGAAAATTTTGGAGTTGATCCAAAATGGTATGTTGATAAACACTAGTGCTGATCGCTTCAATAACAGAGGTAAGCGAGCTTTGTGATGATGGAGCAAGGGCATTATCCTTGTTTTCGCTCCATTTTTTATCAATAAGATTTTTTGTTTTTGGGTCGTTCAATTGGTCATAGGCATCTTGTATAAGTGAAAGGGTTAATTTTGCTGCATGTATTTCGCGATCAATCTCTTTCTGAGAGGCACCAACTTTTTTGAGGTTTTTGCGAATTTCTTTTATATCATATTTCTTTTTTAGATCAAGATACCGTTTGGTTATCTCTTGGGTTGATGCTGTAAAGTGGATTCCCAGGATACGGTAAGGGTTGTCTTCAGGAACCTTTGCCTTAGGTAAAATTATATGGGGCTGATGCAAAGCAAGTTGTGTATGTAATTTTTCAAGAAGATCAAAAAGTGTATCAAAATCTTGGGTAGAAAGACGATCAAGATGTTCTTTTTTATTAATAATTTTTAGGTAAAAAAGAAGATCATTAAGCGGTTCTGCCCATTGACTGAGACGACGAGCGATCTGTTCATTGCCTTGTGCCTTTTGTCGTAAGTTATGAATATTTTCTATAATTGAGTCGATAATTAATTGGACATTTGCAGGATTGTGTACTTTTAATGCAGGAGCTGCTTCAGGCACTTTATCTACTGTAGGAGCTTCTGGCAAGGCCGATGATTTGTCGGCTATGGGTGGCTGTTGTTCAAGTGGACGACCTGTGTCGGGATCAATGCCGCTTTCTATCAACACCTGGCGGCCGATTTTTTCTAGTTCTTCAAGTTCTTGGGGGCTTAATTTACTGAGTTCATTGAGGATGTTATTGAAATCGTCTTCAGTCATACTATTGAGGATGGCATCAATGTCTTGTGGTTTAAATTGGCCAGGCGCCATAGCAAAAACTGATAGAACATGAAACATGATAAAAAAAATAGTATAAAATATTTTGAGCAGTTTTTGCATGAACCTATCCTTTATTTTCTTGTTAGCATTATTATCAAAATCTTTTCATTTCTAAATTTAAAAATAGCTGCGTTAAAAGTCAATTGTTCGTCGATTGACTTTGTTTATATATATTATTTAGAATAGCATACTTTAAAAGATAGACTCTTAACTTAATGGTACTTACTATTTTAAAGCTATGATAAAAAAAGGTGGATTTATTCTTGTTGAAAGTTTGATCACATCATTGTTGCTTATGCTGGTATGGTATACAGTTGTTTTGTGTGCCGTGCAAGCAATTATTATAGAGCGCGATATAGAACAAAAAATGGAGGCGTTGCTTCTTGCACGCACGAGTTTAGAAAAGTTGCGAGCTGGGGTTTACCCCTTACAAGAGAAAATAATGCATGAAAATGGTTTTCAAATTGTGATTGAAGAAGTGCATCAAGCATTTCATCATATGCTTTTTTATGTAACGTTAAAAATTATGCGGGATTCTGGTGAATTATTATGCGTAAAAACGGCTATCTTGAAAAATGCGGACTCTTTTGTGGCATGAATGGATTTACGCTTATAGAGGTACAGATTTATCTGGTTCTTATAGGGCTTGTAGCTCTTATGGTTTGTCATGTGGCATTGAGTTATCAACAGTTATATGATAAAACGGCTCGGCGTGCACAGCGTTCTGTTAACTTACTTGCAGCGATACAAAAAATTGATCAATCATTTGATCAAGCCTTGGCTCGTGGCAAACGTGATGGAAATTTTTCTTTAGGACTTTTTTTTGAAAAGGCTCAAATTTTTGGCATGATAAATCAGCACAAAACTTTATTTTTGGACGATGTTACAAATTTTTCTTATAGGCTTGATGGTCAAAAAAAAATACGTGGTTCTTTTTTTTCATGTGATTATCATGGTAAACAAGCTGTGTGGTATCGAGCTTCACTTTTAAAGGCCTTTTCATGTTCTTCCCTGTAATTCTTTTCATAGCTTCTACTTTGGCTGCCTTGGCTGGTCGCCTTTATATGGCCTTAAGTTTTCAAGCGCAAACAGTAGCATACAGCATTGCATCATTTAAAAGTGATGAATTAGGGCGAGGGGCGCTTTGCTATAGCCTTGCACTCTTGGCTTCAGATGCAGCGCTTGTGCATCGACTTGATCAAGGGGCACGGGAGGTTTATTTTTGTAATCATTTTTCCTCTTCGATTACATTAATTAAGCATGAGACATATTATTCTATTGTGATTGATGTTGTAGGAGAAAATAAGAGTGCAAAAAGTCTTAAAGGGCGTATTATTATGCAAGAAACAGCGGGAAAAAAAGTTTTTACGTGCGTGGAAATAGAAAGCTTTTAGCGCTATACTTATCAATATGATAATTCATTACCCTATAAGGAAGTTTCTGATGAAAGTATTTTTATTGAAAGATGTTGAGCGCGTAGGAATTGCAGGACAAATGATTAATGTAACATCTGGGTATGCTACCAACTTTCTTTTTCCTCGAAAATTGGCCGTTGAGGTAACTGCTGAAAACGAAATGCAATTTGCGCATAAAATTAAAGTTGCTGAAAAGCAAAAAGAGGTTGTGGCGACTAAGACATCGATGCTTGCAGAAAAAATAAAGCATACAGAGCTAAAAATTAAACGTAAGATAGCTGAAGGAGATAAGCTCTATGGTGCGATATCTGCGGCTGACATAGTAGATCTTTTTGCAGCAGAAGGTATTTCAGTTGCAAAAAATCAAATAGAACTTAATAAGTCTATTAAAACAAAAGGGCTTCACGAGTTTACGGTTAAACTTTCAAGTTCTTTACGTCCTCTATGTAAAATTAAAGTATTGGCAGAATAGTATTTTATGCGCCCACTTGGTTCTTTATCTTCTGTACGAAAAGAATTGATCGAGCCTGAAAAACTTTTGGGTAAGTCATTACCTTGTCATTTAGAGGCCGAACGTGCGGTTTTGGGTTCCCTCTTGTTTAATGATGAGCACTTTTCTTTAGTGAGTGAGATTGTTGCTGCCGATGATTTTTATTCTCCGGCACATAAAATGATTTTTTCAGCTTTGAGCATGGTTAAGCAATCTCAGCGAAGGATTGATTTGGTAACATTGCAGGATGAGCTTGAAAAGCAAGGGGTACTTAGTCAGTGTGGAGGCCTTGTTTATCTTGTGTCGTTACAAGAAGATCTTCCCTTGGTTGGGCTTGTTGAGCAACATGCGAAAATTATTAAAGAAAAATCAATACTCAGGAGTCTTATCAATTCTGCTACACAGATTATTGGGCAGTGCTATATGCAAAGTGATAAGGGTATTGAAGTTATGCTTGATGAAGCAGAAAAAACGATATTTAAAATTTCTGCGCAGCGCTCTCCATCACATTTTGTACAGTTGACAATTTGGCTTAACAAAACTTTTCAGCAGCTTTCACAGTTGAAGGGCCATGCAAAA
>JAJZMR010000019.1 GCA_021847535.1 bacterium | reverse complement strand
TTGATGGATATCGATATCTCCTTCAAGCAGCAGCCATTGTACCAGGTAAAACAGCGGATACGCAGCAGGCTATACAGAAAGCAACTATTCCTGAGGACCTTAAGCAAGAGATCATCGACGCGTATGGTCAGCTGTCTGGCCGTTATGGTCAACAGAACCTTGTGGTGGCTGTTCGGTCATCGGCAACCACAGAAGATATGGCAGGTGCGTCATCTGCTGGGCAACAAGAAAGTTATGTGCATATACGGGGCGTTACGGATCTTTTGGTAGCAGTTAAAAATTGTATGGCATCGCTTTTTACTCCACGGGCTGTTGCATACCGCAAGGAAAAGGGCTTCCATGATGAGCAGTGTGCCATTTCTGTAGGGGTACAAAAAATGATCACTTGTGATAATGGAACGTCGGGTGTTATTTTCACGCTTGAAACTGAAAGTGGGCATAGGGATTTTGTTACGATTAATGCAGCATACGGTCTTGGCCAAGCCCTGGTGGGTGGTCGCATTAATCCAGATGAGTATATGGTCCACAAGGGACTTTTTAAAAAGGGATTTTCACCTTTGGTAAAAAAAGTGTGCGGCGATAAGCAAGTAAAAGCTCTGTATGCAAGCGAAAAAAATGCTCTTGTTTACCAAGAGGTTATTGAATCTTTGCGTAATCGATTTGCTCTTGTAGATCAACAGATATTTGAGCTTGTTCATTATGCCTTGATAATTGAAGATTATTTTTCTGCGCGCAATGGCGTATGGACCCCGATGGATATTGAATGGGCTCAAGATGGTCTGGATGGGAAAATTTATATTGTTCAGGCCCGCCCCGAAACGGTGCACGCGCATAACCAGCCGGTATTGAAGCTCTATCGCTTGGACGTCACAGCTCCTCTACAGCTGCTTGTTGAAGGTTTGTCAATTGGCCGAGCCATAGCCTCAGGTAGGGTGAAGAGAGTTGATAGCCCTGAAGCATATGAAGATTTTCAGGCGGGCGATATTTTAGTGACCACCATGACTGATCCCGATTGGGTGCCTATTATGGAAAAGGCTGCTGCCATTATTACTGATCGTGGCGGGCGCACCTGTCATGCAGCAATTATTGCCCGCGAGCTCGGTCTTCCGGCACTTGTTGGTACGGGCAACGGTACGTGTCTATTAAAAAATGGTCAACACGTGACTGTTGACTGCAGTGCTGGTACATACGGAGCTGTCTATGATGGGGATATTCCTTATTTTATTGAGCAGGTACGTATTGACGAAATTTCTTCTGAGCGACGACCGGTTGATATTCTTGTTAATATCGCAAATCCAGATAATGCTTGTCAGACAGCTTTATTGCCTATTGATGGTGCTGGACTTGTGCGGCTTGAATTTATCATCGCAAGGCGTATTGGCATTCATCCGCTTGCCATAATTTTTCCAGAACGGGTTACCGATACATCTTTCCATAAACAGGCGAGTCTCCTGCAAGAACGATATGGTTCATTGACAGAGGCTTATTTGGAGCTCTTGTCGATGCATGTCGGATTAATTGCTGGAGCTTTTTATCCTCGTCCTGTTACCGTAAGGCTGACTGATTTCAAAAGCAATGAATATAAAAATTTATTGGGCGGTACAGCCTTTGAGCCTATCGAAGAAAACCCGATGCTTGGGTTTCGCGGTGCAAGTCGTTATGGCGATCCACTTTATCAAGCAGCTTTTGAATTGGAATGTAAGGCGCTTGCCCGCGTGCGTGATGATATGGGCTTTGATAATATGATTATTATGGTTCCTTTTGTGCGGACGGTTGCTCAAGCGCATGATACTATTGCCTTGTTGGCACATTACGGCCTTGAGCGGGGGAAAAATGGTCTTAAAATCTATTTAATGGTCGAAATCCCCTCAAATATTATTTTATTTGATGAATTTGCACCATTTTTTGATGGTTTTTCTATCGGCTCAAATGATTTAACGCAACTCACCTTAGGGATAGATCGCGATTCTGGTCTTTTGCGCCACCTTTTTAGTGAGCAAGATCCAGCCGTCAAAGCACTTATTGCACAAGCTATTATCAAGGCCCATCAGGCTGGTAAGCATATAAGTATCTGCGGTCAAGCGCCATCAGACTTTCCTGATTTTGCCCAATGGCTTATTAATCAAAAAATAGATGCACTATCGCTGAATGCCGATGCTATTGTCCCTTTTATGCAATCGTGATATCCGTAATAATCGGTAAGTGTTCACCCAAGCGGATTTATATTTATTGCTATTTGAGATATATTATGACAAGCTATGGCAAAGTCAAGGTCGAAGTGCGACAAGTTCATAAAAACAGGACTTACGCATAGGCACCCCCAAAGATCTGATCTGATCGCTGAAGTCTATGGATTTGCGAAAGAAAGTTTTTGTGCTTTGAAGCCCTGATTGCCTTTTCTGAGTTTTTGTACCCATGAATTTTCATATCCCACTGAGCAATCGCATATGCAACAAAAACAGCAGCAACATGATTTTTTTGAGTTTCAAGTTTTTTTGAGAAGCACTCTTTGAGTCCAAGTAGCTGCTTTGATGTTCTGAATACTTTTTCTATTGGCCAACGAAGCCTATATGCATTAACATGATCAATGGGCTTGGCTTTATAAGTAGAAACTATATAAACAATCGACTCTTCGCCATGTTTATCGATACGTCTATCAGCTGTAATGGTGACATTGAGATCATGCCAAGTTGTCTGGATTGATCGGGCCATGTGTCGCCCTCGAGGGATTAAATCGACGATTTTTTTGATTTGGATATCTTGCCCCCTAAAATGTATTTTTCTATTGCTGTGCATGCGCAAGTCGGCTCTAATACCCCTTTCTATAAGCCAGCCTAAAAGCTCTTCTGATACAAATATGCCATCCATCGACACAAATATTTTCTTATCGGGAAATATACTTTTTGCGTGCAATATAAACTTTTTTACGAGATCCAATTTATTTGGCAGCGAATTATCGCCACCAAGCAACTTTTTTGGATAAAGAAAATCCCCACAAATAGGGACGGTGTATTTTCCGTTTGTTACCGCTGCTGCCAGTAACTTGTACGATTGAACAGTCTTGTTTAGCTTTGTATCAAAATGAAACCCGATTCCTTCCATAAATTCAGCGTATTTTTTTTGGATGAGCGTATCATCTATTGCCAGTGTTAGTTTCTTGCTATTGGCAAATATCGATCTGGCTATATTTGCCAATAGATCAAAGCTTTCATTTTCTGGCACGAGCAATCGCTGCACTGTATCGCCGCTTTTTTGAATTCTTCTTCCAAGCGCTTCAAAACTTCTTATTTCGATGGACGAGATCAATAATATCGGGTACGTTAGGATAGTCTTCAATGACATAAAAATACTCTCTTTTTTGGGGTTCATTCCTTCTAAGAGAGTATTTTTTTAATCAAAAGTCAAATCAGATCAGATCTTTCAGGCTACTGCGGAAGTCCTGTAATGAGCAAAAAATAAAGAGGGTCGTAAAAAAATTACCCGATTAATTGGTACCTACACATCCCTATTGTAAAAACCACATATTTCCTTAACCCATGCAAGTGGCTCCTTATAGTAGTCCTTCTGTTTTGGTGTATCGTCGGCCATATAGAGTATTGGTTCAGCGTCTTTTTTGTGTGCAACGGTTGTAAACCAATGGTTACCCTTATTTATAAGAAAAACAAAAGCAGCGCCTGATTTTTTCATAATATTCTTAATCTCATCTGGGTTTTTCCAAGGTGAATCGATAAAGTATGGGCCGCACTCTGCTATCTCACTAGGAGCTTCTTCTATGAACGCATAATTATCGTCACAAAATTTTTGTTTGCCATTTAAGGTAAAAATGCCTGTTATGGTACTAGAATGAGGCTGCACGTAGGTGTCGTCGAAGGCAGATTCAACCGTTTCTAAGGTAGGAAACCAGCTGGCATAGGGTGCCTTAGAGATATCATCGGGCACCGTTTTGCCTTCTTTGAGTAAATTATAGATATACTCCCCATTATTGGGGGCTACGTAAGAACAGTCCCAGGCATGGATGCCATCCCCCTTATTTGCTGCGGTGAGCACGCGAGTCAAAGCTGGTTTTTTCGACATATAATCGCTATAGCTCTGCTTTGACTTTTCTTTTTGTTCCGTGGTCCAATTCCGAACGATATAGTCATAACTTTTAAGCCCTGGGCGAAATACTAACGTTTTGCTTTCGGTAAACAAGCATGCCAATGCACATGTATATATAATTTTTTTCATAAAATGTCCTTATAAGATTTAATTTTTATTTTTCAGAGAAGCTCTTATTTATCAATATGTTCGATTGTTGCGTAATATCTGTGCGATATCTGCATATCCGTTATATTCAGCAACTTTCAATGGCGTCCATCAATGCTCCGCGAGATTAATATCATAGATTTTCCTTCTATACTTAAAATAATACCATACTTTAATTATACAGAAAAGTTTATATATAAAGGAAGAAATATTTTGATAAATGGATATATAATCAAAAACAAAGGTGGAGCTACCTAAGTCAATGCCCTGGGGATCTTGTAAGGACAGCGTGCATTTTTTGTTGTTTATGGTATTCTTATTAAAAAATGACACAATTTTAACATTTTTTAATGTATGAAAGGGTTTACTATGTTTACGACACATACAACTTTTGTCCCATCCATTGAGCAATTCATGCATAAAGTATACGCATGGATGGCTATAGGCCTTGCAGTTACAGCGCTATCGGCCTATGGTATGGTCGCCTACCCGGCATTTTTAATCTATCTTCTTTCATCAAAAATGGCTTTTTATGGTTTGATCGCAGCGCAATTTGGGCTTGTTATCTATTTGAGTGCTGCTCTAAGCACAATGAGTTACCGTACTGTTTGTATGGCTTTTTTGCTCTATTCTTTAGTAACAGGCATAACGCTTGCGCCACTTTTTCTTGTTTATACCCTTTCTTCGATATACGTGGCGTTTGCCAGTACCGCATGCATGTTTGGCGGTATGGCTCTTTATGGCTCTGTTACACGAACAGATTTAACAAAATTTGGGCCTTTGCTGATCATGGCGCTGTGGGGACTTATCGGGGCATCGCTCTTGAACTGGTTTTTTGCAAGCAGCAGTTTTGACTATGTTATCTCTTGGGCTGGGGTGATACTTTTTACCGCCCTGACGGCGTATGACGTTCAAAAAATTAAGATGATGTATAATAGCTTCTATTATCAAGAAGATGGGGGGGATCTGCTTAACCGCGCTTCTTTGATGGGCGCGTTAGTGCTCTATCTTGATTTTATCAACCTCTTTGTACATATCATTCATTTAATGGGGAAAAAACGCAAGTAGCACGATATTTTTTAATGCTGTTGTTAAAAGATAGTTATTTTTTTCCTGAAAATTTGACGGCTTAATTGCCGATTGATCTAAAGTATAGATATTTCAGGTCGCTTCATTTTATTTTCTATAACCGTTTATACGTTATCTTCTTTAAAGGAAAATACTGTGAAGAAAAAATATCTTATCGCGATCATGCTCTTTATTGCCCTCCATGAAAGTTCATCTATTCTTGCTGAAAGTTTTGCCGTTGTTACGCCCCAACAGGTATTTTCAACATTGAGGGCTATTCATAAAAGCTATCAAACGCATTATCCAGACGAGCATCAAAAATACCCTTTGTTAAGTCAGCCTTACGATGAACTTCCTGTGGCGGCAGATCGTTTACAGGAAGCTTTTTTGTGTCTTGATAACTTGCAGGGTTATTGCCAGGACGAAACCCTTATTGGCTGGGGAGAGTTATTGTACCGTTATGCGCGCCAGCTTTATCAAGAGGACGAGATTGGCAAAGCACCACGCCCGGGTGGGCCAATGGTTGCTCAGCCGATTAATGTGAGTGATGAGTATATCGACACGCGTGATCTTACATTGCGTAATTTACGCGTGACCGGGCAGATATTGTATGATACCGTTTTTACCGCAAGCGGGACAGAAGAATGCCTTATTTTTAAAGATTCAAATTGTAATGTGATGGGCGAGATCTGTGTCAATGAAAACGCAATGATCCTTGCTCCGGTTACTCCGCGCGCTATCCAAGCAACATGTAGTGGTGATTTACGTGGCGCATCTGCAATTGATTTACAAATGAACAAGCAATCACCCACCCAAGTGGCATCAGGTGATTTTTCAGTTATTGGTGGCGGCATGAATAATATGGCATCGGGACTTGGGGCTGATGTACTTGGTGGAAGTGGTAATAGTGCTGTAGGCAGTTACGCTGCGGTTATCTCAGGGACAGGCAATAGCGCGCTTGGCGATTATAGCTTTATCGGGGGGGGTGCTGCGAATACAGCATCAGGTGCTTTTTCAGTTATTGTTGGAGGGTACAACAATAGCGCATCAGGCTCAAATTCAATTGCGCTAGGTCAAAGTGCTGATGCAGCAACCGACAATAGTTTTGTCTGGGCTGATGGGCAAATTACCACATTTACTTCGACTATTTCAGACACATTTAATATTCGTGCATTAAATGGCTTTGTTATGCAAGGTGATACGACTGACAATATCACCTTAGTAGTTCCTTCTGGGCTTTCTGCATCATATACCTTAACGTTACCGATTAATGCGGGGATGCCAAGACAGGTTTTGACGACAAATGGTGGCAACTCTGCGCAATTAAGTTGGACAACAATCCCGACGGCGACATCGTATGATATTCCATTGACATTTGTATTGCGCGACAGTACAGGCAGCTTTGCAGCGACAACAATAACGCTTACTGGTGCCAGCCTTATTGATTATAATACGAGCGGTGGGTATATTTGGGCCCCCACAAACGAAAATACCATTATTGGATTGGGTGCTGGAACGGGTCTTTTGGGAGCTAATGTTATCATCGGCTACCAAGCAGGGCAATTTTTAATAAGTGATACTAATGTTATAATCGGAGCTCATGCAGGCTCCAATATCACAACTGCAACTGGGGTGATAGTTATTGGCGGCAATATTCCCGGTGTTAATCTATCAAATACCACCTACATTGGGGGGATATATGGGGTAACTACGGGTGCTGATAACGGCTTGCCTGTCCTTATTGATAGTAATAATAATTTGGGAACTGTTTCGGGGAACACCGATACGCTTTTGGGTGATCAGGCACTGGATCATCAGTTGAATCAGAGTCAGAATGTGGCCATTGGGTATCAAGCGGGCTTTCAAATACCAAGTAATAATGCATATCAAAATACCGTCGTCGGAGCTCAAGCTGGCCCTGGGCCGATAGGGAGCACCGGGCTCACCATTAATAATAATGTCATCATGGGGTATCAGGCCCAACAGGCGTCACCAGGTTCTGCGAATGTTATTATTGGGTCTCAGGCGGGCCTTGCGGGTAATAATAATATTGTTATTGGGTATAGTGCTGGAGGAGGAAGTGAGTTTCCCAATGGAGGCGATGGAATTCTCATTTTGGGTAATGGGGGGTTGCCGTTCAATGGTTCGAACCCGGAGGGGATAGGAGCAACCTATATTGATGGTATTCGTTATACTGTGGGTACGGGACTTGATGTGGCTGTTACAGGTGCCGGGCAATTGGTGGCGGTTGCATCTTCTGCGCGTTACAAAGAAAATATTGAAAGCATGACGGAGGTATCAGAAAATATTTATCGACTTCGTCCGGTTGGGTTTAATTACATACAAGATCATCAAAAATTTAAGCAATTTGGATTATTAGCCGAAGATGTTGAACAGGTTATCCCTGAGATTGTGATATACGACAAAGAAGGCCGTCCTGACGCGGTATATTATCGTGGGCTTTATATCCTTATGCTCAATGAACAACAAAAAGACCACAAAATGCTTCTTGAGCATCAAGAATTACTCCGTGGTTTGCAAGCAGAAATAAGCGCCTTAAAAAAGAGATGTACCTGTATATGCGGCTGATTCATCAGGTTATTGATGGACGATTACTTAAAAGTGCGGTTCTTACGCAATTTATGACGATACCGGTCATGCATAAATGCGCAAAAAGCGATGATGCGCCATAGCTAATAAATGGTAATCCTATCCCTTTAGTCGGTAATAATGCACAGGCGACGCCAATATTAATCGTCGCCTGAAGCGTGACGAGTATCACGAGCCCTGCGACGCTTAAAAATGAAAAAAGATCATGCATTTTACTTGCAAGTTTGAGCCCGGTGAAACAAAAAAGTGCATAAATAGCGATCAAAAAAAAACTTCCCCACAGGCCTGTCTCTTCAGCAATAATGGAGAAAATGAAATCAGTGTGATGCATAGGAAGATAGAAAAACTTTTGCTTTGATTGGGCTATCCCAACACCTGTCCATTTACCAGAGCCTATAGCGATCAGCGATTGAATAATTTGGAACCCAGCACCTTGTGGGTCTTTCCATGGGTCTTGATAAATAAGTATGCGGTTAAAACGATAAGGTTTTAAAAAAATCAGTAATCCAAGTACTGGAATCACAGGGACTGCAGTTGTCAGTAGGTAAGATATCGGTATCTGTGCAAGAAAAAAAAGAAGCGCCGCTGTTACACTCAACGTCACCATTTGGCCAAAATCAGGTTGCAAGAGCAAAATGAGTGCCGTCAGGCTGATAACGCATAAAAGTTGGGTATAATGCTTTAAAGAATGAAGCGCAAATTTTTTTTTATCGATAAAATAGGCACAATAAAGTATAAAAAATAGCTTAAGAAGCTCACTTGGTTGAAAATTAAATCCCGCTAAAGACAGCCACCGATGCGACCCATGGATAGAGATGCCGATAGTCGGAACGAGTGTTGCTCCCGTTGCGGCAAGCGCTGCCAAAAAAAGATAAGGTGTCCAGGCCCTCAAAACAGGAAGCGGTACCAAGCAAAAAAAAGAACAGCCTAAGCACCCAAGGACAAAGCCTAAAAATTGTTTTTTTACATAAAAAAGGCCATCGTGGTATCGTTCAAGCGCGTAAACAGAGCTTGATGAATAAATAAACACAAAACCGATCCCGATGAGTATCGCTATCGATAAAAGAAAGAAAAAAAACGTTTTAAGAGAATTTTTCACCCCCTTATTTTAAGAAGTTCAATCGAAAAAAGTCAATAATTAACCTAATTATGAAAAAAAGGATGAATAATTTTCGGCAATATGTTGTTTTTTTAATAATTAATTCAATAAAATATAAAGTATAAGATTAAATATAAAAATGAGGATTTTGCGTTATGAGAATTTTTCAGCGCGGTCTTAACATAACGGTCTTATCGGGAATTTTTTTTATGTCGCTGTTTGGGCAACTCAGCGATCGTGGTAGGGATGAACCATATACCCTTATGTGGGACTTGGGAGGCACTTTGGTTGATGTACATTGGTGGTCTTTCTGTCAAGAAGTTGGTCTTTGGGATTTTGGGCTTTATTATTTGTTTGATGCGCGGTGTGATAAGGATCTATTTCTACGACGGATGTTCCAAGTATTAGAGATTTTGGGAGGCGCGCAGCAAGGGCCTGAGAATTTCAAAAGTAAGCATAATGGGGTGACGAATCTGCCAGCGCATATGCATCATTGGCTTTCGGGCAAGTATGATAGGGACCCGGAAGCTTTTGTCAAAAAACTTGAACAGGGGATTGATGAGCTTTTTGAACAAGGTTTTTTTACCAATAAACGTGAATATCGGCTTATAAGACGGGCTGTTCGTCTTATTTTTGATCCGAATAAGTTGATCCATCACCAAAAAATACATAGGCCGCTTGTCAAGATGCTTGAAAAAATTTCATGTGCAGGGGTTCATAAAAATATGATTCTTTCAAATTGGGATGCGGCTTCTTTTGATCTTTTTTTACAAACGCCAATTGGTCAGGAATTAAGTCAATTTATTGACACAGATGCTATGGTTATATCAGGACGCATTTTTCTGACCAAGCCGCACCCCGATTTTTTTGCCTATGTCTTAAAAACATATAAGCTTCATCATAAAAATTGTATTTTTATCGATAACGACCCGGTTAATTGCGCAATGGCTCAATCACTTGGTATAAAGACGATACATTTTACAGGGGATGTTGCAGCGGTTAAAAAAACGCTGAAGGATCTTAAGATTCTTTAATTGTCTTTCGCAGATTATGCACCAGCTTTTGAAAGGTTTTTCCCCTTTCTTTATAATCTTGAAAAAGATCAAAGCTTGCTCCTCCGGGTGAAAACAGAACTACGTCCTCAGATTGCATAATATCAGTGCATGTTGTAAAGGCATCTTCTAATGTACTATGTGCAGATTTGCTTAACGCTAAAGGACACAATGTTGCAAGCATTGTCGCCTCTGTGCCAAAAAAGCAGATATGTTTTATTGTAGGCGGAAGATCAATAAAAAAATGTTCCCGGGATGTTCCTTTGCTTGTGCCACCAAAAAAAAGAATTATTTTTTTATCTAAAAATTTCGCCAATGCCCCACGCGTCGCTTCAATAACCGTCGATTTAGAATCATCATAAAAGTCGACCCCGTTGACCGTGTCGATCAATTGAACTCTATGATCAGGAGCGGAACAGAGGTCAAATACTGCAGGCAATCTTTGTATATCCAAATGCATGATACGTGCAACTTCATACAAAATAATATAATGTTCTTGGTGTAATTTATTTGTTGTGATAAGCGGAATTAAGGGCTCTGGAATGGTGGTTGAAAAATAGGTTATTTTTTGTGGATGCCTCTGAAGGTACGGACGTACCGACTCGTGAACCAGGGCATGTTGAGCGGCTGATTGATGTTGTATCAGGGAATATTTTGCCAAAAAATAGTCTTCCATCGTCTGATGTCGATCAAGGTGATTAGGATACAAATTGGTCCATATTGCGATTGTCGGAACGAATCTTTTAATATGCTCGAGCTGAAAGCTTGAAAGTTCAATTACGGCATAATCATACGCTGCTTGATCTTCAACAAGATCTAACAACCCGACACCAATATTTCCCCCCAATTGTACGCTATACCCATAGTATGTCAGCATGGTCGTAAGTGCTGTTGCAACCGTTGTTTTACCTATTGTGCCAGATACAGCGATAATCGGTTTTTTAT
>JAJZMR010000020.1 GCA_021847535.1 bacterium | reverse complement strand
ACAGTAGTATATAATTATTAGTTAATTTATCTTTTAATGCTGAAGATGTAGTATCTTTAGGAACTGCAGAGAATATTACATTATTAACATTAGTACCATATGCAAAATTAAAATTAGGGATAATGTTAGAATAATAAAACTTGAAATTAACAACAATAAGAAATATAAAAAGGAAAACTAGTGCAAGTAAAAAATTCATAAAAGCTCCAGCAACAGTAATTAGGAATTTAGATAATGCTGTAGCTTGTGGTAAAGATCCTTCTTCTGTACTATTAAAATCATCATCTCCAAGTAGACTAACATAACCTCCAAAAGGCAAAAGATTAATCTTATATTCTATACCGTTCTTTTTTCTAGAATATATCTTCTTGCCAAATCCGACAGCAAATGTTTTAACAACAACTCCTCTTTTTTTAGCAACAAACATATGACCCCACTCATGTATAATAACGAGGACACTTAAAAGTATTATAAATATGAAAAAAGTAATTATACCTATAACCATAGAATCAAATCTCTAATAAATCTTTCTTTTTTTCTTCAAATATTTTATCTATCTCAATATTCATTTCTTTAATTAAACTATCTATATGATCAACATCTCTATTATATTCATCTTCACTAATATTATTCCCTTCTTTATCTTTTTTTAAACCATCAATATATTCCTTCCTTATACTCCTTAATGAAACCTTTGAGGCCTCAACCTTATTATTTAATATTTTAACAAAATCCTTTCTCCTTTCTTCAGATAACGGAGGGAGAACCAATCTTATGCTATCATCACTTTCTACCGGATTAATACCAATACTTGCATTTAAGATAGATTCCTTAATAGCAGAGACATTATTTTTATCCCATGGTTGGATTAAAATTACATTAGGTTCTGGTATTATAATTGTTGCAAGTTGAGAAATAGGCATATGAGATTCATATACATTTACTCTAATATCTTCAACTAATGATGCACTCGCTTTACTTGTCCTTAATTTTTTTAACTCTGAGATCAGAAAATCAATGCTTTTATTCATTTTTGATCTTATCTCATTAATATCCATCTTCCTCCCCTATCTCGAACCTAGTAAATCTTCTAATTTTGATATTTTCACCAGTTTTGGATATAGCATTGTTTATAAGATCAATTATTTTAACTTTATCATCCTTATAACAAGGCTGATCAAGTAAACAAACCTGTAAATAATACTTAGCTAGTCTTCCTTCTATAATTGTGTTTCTAACATTTTCAGGTTTTGATTTAAAATCTTTATCTGACTTTATGATTTCAATTTCCTTATCTTTTACATTATCAGGTACATCTTCTTTAGATATATAGAGAGGATTCATACTAGCTACTTGAATAGCGATAGTATGTGCAAGATCTTTAAAAACTTCAGTCCTTGCAACAAAGTCTGTTTCACAATTTATTTCAAGTAAAACACCAAGTTGAGCGCCGGGGTGAATATAAGCATGTATCAATCCTTCAGCGGTTGCATTTCCAGAGCGTTTTTCTGCAACAGAAGCGCCCTTTTTACGTAATAGCTCAACTGCCTTATCCATATCGCCATTGGCTTCAATGAGGGATTTTTTGCAATCCATCATTCCTACGCCAGTTTTGTCACGTAATTTTTGTATTAATTCTAAGTCTACTTTAGTCATTTGAATATCCTATGCATTAAGGGTTATAGAGATAGTGTGCCAAAAAATAGCCTTTTTATCTAGACAGAATTTTTATTTTTGTTACAATTGAGCATTGATGAGTTATAATTTAGATCTATCTCACAAAATCACCTATAAAGGCTTTTCTCTATGAAAACTAAAACAACCGAAAAAACGACTACACAACCAATTTTTAGCCGCTATGCTATTTTTCAGACTGGTGGTAAGCAATATCAAGCTATCGAAGGCAAAACGGTTTCTATTGAGAAATTGGATGGTAAAGAAGGGGATTCGGTCACTTTTGATACTTTGTTAATTAAAAATGGTGAAGGCGACGTAAAAATTGGACAGCCGCACCTCAACTCTTCTGTTAAAGCGACTATCGTGAGACATATGAAGGGACCGAAATTGGTTATCTTCAAGTTTAAACGTCGCAAAAAATCACGCGTTAAACGTGGTCATCGTCAACCTATGACCATCGTACGTATTGAATCTTTCTAGAAGAAATATCTTTCTTTGTCAATTACAATTTTAAAGCCCGGGATTTTCTGGGCTTTTTTTTAGTGCGCCAGGCATGGTGCACATTCAATGAGATGAAAGTCCTTCGCGGGCCGTAAAGGCCGAAACCGCAGATCTACGCAAAAGTGTCATCGTCAGATGGGGTTCGCAGGTAAAGCAATCGTAAAGATGCTCATGTCTAGAGGAATAACCAAAGACTTTGCAAGTAAAGTTGCTTACTCGGGAAAAGGATGGTGGCGTGAGAAGGGAGCGGAATTCCCCTATTCGAGATTAAAATTATTTATTGCAATTATAGTATTAAATGCGATATTATGAATTATATGGGATAATTCAGGGGATGTTTTTTTGTACAAGAGATATATTTTTATACTTTTGAGTGCATATGGTCTTGGGGCAAACCAAGAAGCTCACGAGTTTTATCAAAAAATTTGTCAGATGTGCAAAGGTGCTTATGTACCTATGCCTTTATCGTATAGCCAAATTATTACAAGTAATTTTGTAGATTTTGATCTTGATTTGTTCAATCTTCGCCGGAATATAGAGGCTATGACAGGCAATGATCTTATTAAACAAGAAAGTTTAGAACTTGTTGATAGATTTTCCGCTCTTATTCAGGCGCTTAGGCAAAATTTTGAATCTGAAGCGCTTAAGCGCGAAAGGCTTGATCCGCTTAATCGTGCTGCATATGATACAAAAAGAAAATCTTTTTGGTATAGCCTTAAAAAAGCATGGTTAAATTTTTATCTGTACGCTTGGCAAGATCGTACGCAAGAAATTGCAGCTTTAAAAAGCGCATTAAAAAACAGAGTAGCTCCTGACGTTTATAGACTAATAGATCGTTTGCAAAAAAAACTTGAAACGCATATTTTTTTTATGGAGCATGATGTCGCGGCTCTTACAGTGCCTCGTAGAGGGCCATGGAGGGAGATTAATGTATGGATGCAAGCTGTTTGCGCAGCCAATAATATTCCGACTCCTACGCTTTATTATGGAAAATCACTCGATGATATAGGTGCAATTATAACTAACGTTGCGCCAGAAAAGCTTTCAGGCAGCGGTACCATAGAACATGCCTTATCGCCTATTATATTTATTGATGAGCTTTATATTCGGGATTGCCAATGTAAATCAGCCACGGTTGAAGAATGGGTTGCCGTTATTAAGGGTACAATTGCCCATGAACTTGGCCATTTATATTATGGGGACGTACCATCATCACAAACTTTTCGAGAATATCTTGTGGCCGATCCCCGATTTGAAAAATTTAGGGGAAAATATTTCCATTACAAAGAGTATAGGGCGGATCTCTTTGCGGCGCGCTATGGGCTTGGAAATGCACTTGCCGATTATTTTAAAAAGTGCGGAGATAGGGCTAATAAAACGCATCCATCAGCTGAAAATCGAGTACAAAAGTTGGCACAGGCCATGACGATAGAAAAACGATCGCAGAATTTATTTGTTACTAAACCCGTACAGCCAGGAACGTTGAATGTTACGAGCAAGACAGCGTTTCAAAATTTAGCAAAAAAGGCGGCGTTTGCATTACGGACTATAAGAAAATAAATGATGTGGGAGAAATAATGCATAAGCAATTTTATATTGTTCTTTTATTTGGAGCACTCACTCTTGTTGCGACGCACAAACAAGATTTTTCTCAAGTGGCTGGGGTGCTTTTAAGCGATTTGTATGCGCAAGCGGATCAGTTTCAAAAGCCCGGATTGAAGCATCAGTTTCTTAATCTGGTAAATAAGTTTTCTGCACTCTGCGAGTATAGCAAAAAAGAAGCTGCTGATCCTCGAGAGACAATTCGTATGCTGAAAGTCCTTGCTGCACAAGAAAAAGCTTTAAAAAAACAGCTAAGCCGTTCAGCAGATCGTCTGGTCCAAAAATTGCACCTTGTGCTCGATGCTCAGGTTATACAAAAATATAGTGAGCAAAAGGGCCCGTTTACACATGACGATTTTCTTATGCAAACTTTTATACATTTTGATATCGATGTAAGAAATCTTCGTTTGCGGTTGCTTGAGCTTGGCCCTGAAAGGGATGGTGCAATCAACGAGCTTGTTGATAAAATTTCTCAGGTCATTGACGGGCTTGAAAATCCTGCGATAACAAGTGGACAGATAAAAAATATGTTGGAAGATATCTTATTATTAAAGAAAAAACTTCAATCTGGTCTTGGGCCTGAACTTTATTCACGCGTGCAGCGGTTGCAAGTGGGGCTTGATATTCAAGCTCTACTTATCAAAGACTTTGATATAGCCGCAATCCCGGTGCCAGATCAGGGGCAATGGCATGAACTGTTTCTACTCATTGATGATATCTGCAAAGCCAATAATATGCTCAGGCCGCGTTTGTATTACGGCGATTCTCATGGACAGCATGTTGCTCGCATGGAGATACCGGAACTTTCAAGAACAGCAGTTATTTTTATTGATCGTGAATTATTTGAGGATTCCACTAAAACGGTAGAACAAAAATTAGACTTACTCAAAACGATTATTACGCATGAACTTGGGCATCTTTATTACCAGGATGAAGATCTAGAAAAAAAGAAATTTATGGCCTCAATGCACACGAAATTATCGAAAAATTTTTGGCGAAAATATCTCCATAATCAAGAGTATAAGGCTGATACGTTCGCGAATTTTTACGGCTTTGGCAAAGCGGGGGTAGAAGAGTTTCAAAAAATGCATGATATCTTTGGTACTTCTCAAGATCCTGATTCTTATTATCCAACGGCTATGAATCGTGCAAAAAATTTGCTTGCGGGAATGCGTTCTCCGGATAACGCGATCAATGTACCGCTTTTTTGGCATAAAAATCCATCTTCCAGAGCGTTTTATTCGTTGTTTAAGCATGATATTCCGGAACCAGTCTGGTCACAGCGGTTGTATAGAGGGCCTAAGTCTATTGATATTTCGGCACAACCTATTGTATTTAGGCCTGCTGCGCGTTCTCCGATTCAAGCAGCTCAGGTTGCGGGGGAACTTGATGCGATGAATAAAACAGCATTATTGAATCTTGCAAAGAAAGCAAATGTTGTCTTAAGGGGTATAAAAAAATAGTGAAAGCTTGCTTAAAGTTTGGATACTTTATCAAGATTTTTATTATATCCGGATAAAAGCACTACATCATTTGCCTGAATGGTGTAATTATATTCGATTGGCGTTAAAATGCCTTTTATTTCTCTGGCGATACAAAGCACATGAAATTGTTCATGAAGCGCATTGATCGATTTTCCCACAAATTTTTTTGGTGCGGGAAGTTTACTGACGGAAAATTGTGGTGTGAATACCGCAAGCGATTCGAATCGTAAGCTTAAATTATCTGCTAATAAAATGCCGATCTCTTGTTCAGGTAACAGTATCTGGTCAGCGCCGATCAGGCGTAAAATATTTTTATGTGTATCGCTGATAGAACTTACAATAACGCGGGGAAATTTTAAATTTTGTTTTAAAATAGCAGTGATCAAAATAGATTGATCAAAATGTTCTCCCATAGCAACCACGATGGCATCCATATCTTCAAGCCCGAGTGATCGCAGAGAATCCTCATTAGTTACTTCCATGCAGATTGCTTGTGAAACTTGGTCTTTAATAGATTCAATGATTTTTTCATCTTTATCGATAGCCATCACCTCCATGCCCCGATTGGCAAGTGTTGTAGCAACTGCAGATCCAAATCGACCAATTCCTATTACACAAAATTTCATAATTTTCCTTGTATTAACCCAAGATAACGCGTTCTTCTGGGTAGTGAAATTCTTTTTTTTCTTTTTGTTTTCTAAATGCAAGGAGCAGTGTTAGTGAGCCGATCCGTCCTATGAACATTGAAATGGTGAGTATATATTTGCCCATAGTTGAAAGATATGGGGTGATCCCAGTGGAAAGTCCGAGATTGCAAAAGGCTGAAAATGCCTCAAAGCTTATATCAATAAAGCGCCAACCTTGCTCTGTAATGAGTAGACAAAAAATAGTTAATGCTATCCAACTCAAACTCACTGATAAAATTGCCATTGATTTAAAAATTTGTTCGTGAGGGATCGTTCTTCCTTTAAGTTCTACGGATGATCTTCGTGTCACAGTTGCTCGAACTGATGCAAGAAAAAGTGCAAATGTTGTTGTTTTAATACCGCTGCCTGTTGAACCTGGTGATGATCCGATAAAGGTGATAATCATGATTAAGAATAGGGTAGCAAAATGTACCAATGGCAGGTGAAAAGTTGTAAGTCCTGCGCTTCTGCAGGTAATTGCATTAAATAATGAATTGCCTAGGGTGGCAAGCAGTGAATATTCTTGATTGTTATGAAGAATATATTCGATATAAAAAAACATCATGCTTGCAAAACCAATAATTAAGAGTGTTGTCGATAGAACAACTTTTGAATGCAAAGACCAATTAAAGTGGCGCTTTTCTTTAAATGATTGTATATAAAGATAAACTTCTTGCCATACGATAAATCCCAGACCGCCCATGAATGCCAAAATAGTGGTAATAAGTAAAAGGGGCGGATTCAATGGCATAGCTCCGTCTCCTGTATCAAAAAAAGTGAAACCTGTTGATGTAAATGACGAGACCGCGTGGAATACTGAATAAAAAAGGGCCTTTGAAAAAGAATAGTTATCTTTAACCGTAAAAAATATGCACCATGTACCCAAGCTTTCAACAACGGTTGTAAGAAATACAATAAATAAAAGCAAATGGTGTGAGGCGTTCCACCCCTCAATTTCAAGCATCTCACCCATAAGATATCGCGTAGAAAGTCGCAATTCAAAAAAAAGAGACATTAAAAAAATAGTTAATGATACGAGTCCCAGGGCACTTACCTGCATCAAAAAAAGCAAAATACAATGTCCTGTAAAGGTAAAATGTTGCAGAGGGACAACCAATAATCCTGTGCCACACGTAGCAGAAGTGGCAGTAAAAAGCGCATTAATAAAAGTTAAATTTTCTTTATGACACCATGGCAACCACAAAGCAATTGCTCCGAGTAAGGTGACCGCTGCAAGCGCGCATATAATAATACGGCCTGGCGATGAAAAAAAAATTTTTTGAAAAAGATATAGATAATTCATATAGTTACTAAATAGCGTTCTTCATGATCAGCAGTCTATAGTGCTATGCATCAAAAGGTCAACATTTCTTCAAAAATCTATGGAGAGTGCTTTTTGGATGACAGCCATAATTTCTGTAATAGAAATACGCTCCTGAGCCATTGAGTCGCGGTGACGAATAGTAACGCAATTATCATCCTCGGTTTCAAAATCGACTGTTATACAAAAAGGCGTTCCTATTTCGTCCTGACGACGATATCGCTTACCGATCGATCCAGAAAGATCATAATCAACAGAAATAGATGCATGTTTAAGCTTTTTGTAGAGGCCATGGGCGCGTTCATGTTGTTTTTTTGTAAGAGGCAAAATAGCAACAGTTATAGGCGCAACAGCAGGGTGCAGGCGCAGCACGCAGCGAACTTCATCGTCAATGGTCTCTTCAAAATAGGCATCATACAAAAGGGTTAAAAAAATTCGATCAACGCCTACAGAACATTCAACTACATGCGGGGTATATGATTCTTTAGCTTCTTCATCGTAGACTTTTAAGTCTTTGCCTGAATGAGCCATATGCTGAGTTAAATCGAAATCACCTCGATGCGCTATCCCCTCAAGCTCTTTCCATCCAAAACTGAAATGATATTCGATATCGCTTGTTCCCTGCGAATAGTGAGATCGCTCTTGCGGGCTTTGTTCGTACAAACGAATACGGTCTGCGGTGATGCCAATATTTTTCATAAAAAGCATCCGTTGGCTGCGCCAAAAATCATAAAAGCCATTACTTTCAGCCGGCTTACAAAAAAACTCAAGCTCCATTTGCTCAAATTCACGCATACGGAATAAAAATTGTTTTGGTGTAATCTCATTTCTAAACGCTTTTCCTATTTGAGCTATACCAAAAGGAAGTTTAGCGCGTGTTGTAGAAAGCACATTTTTAAATTGGACAAAGATATTTTGTGCCGTTTCTGGTCGTAAATAGGCTGTTGTCGATTGTTCCGTATTTGCACCAACATGAGTCGTAAACATAAGGTTAAAATCTCGAATTTCAGTCCATTGTTTATTTCCGCAATGGGCACATGGTTTTTCAAGGGATATATCGTCTGCACGATATCGATGTTTGCAGACAATGCAATCGACCATAGGGTCATGGAAATTAGAAATATGACCCGATGCTTTCCACATCGGCTCAGGACCTATCAGTGCGCCGTCAAGAAAAACAACATCATACTCAAGTTGGTTAAATGATCGCATCCATAGGTTACGTATGTTTTTTTTCATAAGGCACCCTAATGGCCCCGCATCGTAAAGACCGTTAACGCCGCCATAGATTTCTGCTGTTTGAAAAATAAATCCACGCCTTTTACACAGTGAAACAAGTTTTTCTAACGACACAAAATTATTATGTGGTGCTTGACTATCCATAATGATCCTTTAACAATGGTACATAAGAATAGGTAGTTTAACATAATTTATTTTTGAGGTACACTCGGAACTATCATTTAATGCCCAGATAATACAAAAGGAAAAATTATGAAAAAAATCTTATTAAGTAGTCTTTTTTTGCTTCTTTGCGCTGTTGGGTATATTTTTTATCACCAGCAGCAGGATCGAATGTTTTATACAGAAATGTTTGAAAAATTTAAGACTGATATGACCCAACGTATTACTACACAGGAATTGCCTGTGGTGACCAAAAATGGCTCAACAGGTGATATGAGTAAGCGTTGGTCTGAAATTCAGCCACAAGTTAAAGATACGGTGGTTCAGGTTTGGGTTCAAAAAATAGATTATAATTGGCTGGAACCTTACAAAACGCCTCAACAGGGCCTTTCAACGGGAAGCGGTTTTTTTATTGATGAATATGGTTCTTTTATTACCAATTTTCATGTTATTAATGGCTCTGTTGCCGTGGAAGTTCAAATTCCGAGCATGGGTAAACAGCGGCTTGCAGCAGATGTTATAGCTCTCAACCCTGATCGGGACCTTGCGTTGGTAAGATTAACTGAGGATTCACTCAATAAGGTTAAAAAAATGCTTGGGCAGATTCCCTTTTTGCGCTTCGGGAATTCAGATTTAGTGATGCGGTCAGATGAAATTATGACACTCGGTTATCCCTTGGGCCAGCAGTCGCTCAAAAGCACAACAGGCGTGGTAAGTGGGCGTGAGCATATTGATGGACATTATATGATTCAAATCAGTGCACCGATCAACCCAGGCAATTCTGGCGGCCCATCATTGAATCAAGATGCATGTGTAGTTGGGGTCAATACGGCAGGTTTTGCAGCAGCAGCGGCACAAAATGTAAATTATATTATTCCAAGTAATGAAGTGACACAATTTTTAAAACATGTTGATCAGGTCAACCATGCAGACGATAATTTTAATGAGGTAATTTTCTTACGTAAGCCATTTTTGGGTGTGCATTTTAATCCAGCAAGTGATGATTTAACTAAGTTTCTTAATAATCCAGACCCGGGTGGTTTATATGTTATTGAAACATATAAAAATACGCCTTTAGAAAAAGCTGGGGTTAAGGCTGGAGACATGCTTTATTCGATTGATGGCCATGCGCTTGATATATTTGGGGAAATGAATGTTCCATGGTGTGAGGATAAGGTCTCTATTGTGGATTATGTTTCTCGTTTGATGCTTGGCGACAAGATTCATGTTATGCTTTATCGTCAGGGGAAACCAGTTAATGTCTCGTTTGTTTTCAATCAATGTGATTTGCCTCCGATTCGTCAAAAATTTCCTCCTTATGAAAAAATTGATTACGAACTTTTTGGTGGAATGGTGTTGATGGATCTTGCATTGGATCATGTTCCGCAGCTTATACAATCTGCGCCTCATCTTTCACGTTACCTTGATTTTAAAAATCAATTAAAACCTGCGGTGGTCCTTGCTCATGTATTACCCGATTCTGCTGCACTGCGGTCATATGTCCTTATGAGAGGACAAATTATCACTGAAATTAATGGCATGAAAATTAAAAGTCTTGCTGATGTTCGTGCTGCATTAAAAAAATCTATTGGTACAGAGCATGTAACCATTAAAACGTCAGATAATCGATTTGTAGCCTTGCCATTTAGAAAAATGCTTGAAGACGAAGAAAAGTTATCGCGTATGCTTTTTTATACCATAACACCTTTTACGCAACAACTTATTGCAGAAGATAAAAAGAGTCGTGGAAAATAAACGTCTGGATTTACAGTTAAAAGAGTGGCATCAAGAATTATCGCGCTCACAGATTCAAGAATTGATTACTATCGGCGCGGTTACCGTTAATGGTCGGGTGATTACGCAGTCAAGTTTTTTAGTAAAAAATGATGCTCTTATTACCGTTGATAAAAGACGATTAACCTATGTTTCTCGCGCAGGGCTTAAGCTTGAGCATGCATTACAAACGTTTTCAATTGTGGTTAAGGATTTAGTCTGTCTTGATGCAGGTTTATCAACTGGAGGGTTTACTGACTGTCTATTGCGCCATGGTGCCCAAAAGGTATACGGCATTGATGTTGGCACTGCGCAAGTAGATCCCAAAATCGCTGGGGATAATCGTGTTATTGTGATGGAAAATACAGATATTCGTCGCGTGCCAGTTATACCTGACATAATTGATTGCGTTACGCTTGATCTGTCCTTTATATCCATAATCAAAGTTATTTATGAGGTAGCCAGGCTTGTAAAACCAGGGGGAATGCTCATCGTGTTGATAAAGCCCCAATTTGAAGTTGGGCTTGAGATAGCTCGAAGGCACAAAGGGGTTATTCTTGATGGGCAGATCCATAAGGCAATAACTGAGTCAGTTATTAAAAATGTTGAATCTGCAGGATTTGAATGCCGAAGCTTGATTGAATCACTGATTACGGGAGGATCAGGAAATAAAGAATTTTTAGCATATTTTGTTAAAAAATATTAATATAAAGATATACTATATGCATAAGCGCCTGTAGCTCAATTGGATAGAGTGCCGGACTTCGAATCCGTAGGTCGCAGGTT
>JAJZMR010000046.1 GCA_021847535.1 bacterium | reverse complement strand
TGCAGAAGTGCTGTGTAGGCTGCCATATTTGCCTGCGAGCCAGCATGTGGTTGTACGTTGACATGCTCAGCTCCAAAAAGTTTTTTACAGCGTTCGATCGCCAAATTTTCAGCTTTATCGACTATTTCACAGCCACCGTAATAACGTTTACCTGGATAGCCCTCTGCATATTTATGAGTAAGGACTGATCCGGTTGCCTGGCGGACAGCATGCGAAGTGTAATTTTCAGAGGCGATCAGATCAATTTCGTTGTGTTGTCGAGTCGCTTCTTGAGTAATAATCTGAGCTATTTCCGGGTCAGCAGTGATGATATCTTTTGTATACATAACTATCTCCTAGTTATTCATAAATTTTGGCAGGACAAAGCTTGCCTTATGGAGTGCGGGCGTATAATAGTGTGCCGTTTCATATCCACAAACAGAGCTGTTACGCAAAGTGAGCGGCGTGTAGCTTTTTGCATGGTACATAAATCCTATAACACCGCTCGGGTATGTGGGCACAAGGGCATAGTAGTAATAAACGTGAGGAAAAATTTTTTGATTACGTGCATGCCAATCAATAATAAGTTGTTGATGAAAAAAGGGCGACTCACCCTGTGCTACCGCAATGCCATCGACTTTAAGTGCATTATAGATATCGGTATAAAAGTCATGCGTATAAAGGACACTTGCAGGTCCTTCTGGGTCAGATGCGTCAACTAAAATGATATCAAAATAATCATTAAAATTTTTAATAAATTGAGCTCCATTCCCGATGACGATTTTTACGCGCGGGTCCGTAAATGACGGGGCAAATTCAGGAAAATATTTTTGGGAAAGATTGATCACTTGGCTGTCGATATCACATAAGACTATCTCTTGGGCCGGGTATTTGCATACCTGCGTCAACGTTCCCCCATCACCACCGCCGATGATCAAAATGCGTTGTGGGTTTGGGTGCGCCATTAAAGGAACATGGACAAGCATTTCATGGTATGCATGGTTATCCCATTGCGTCAGCTGTATCGCGCCATCAAGAACAAGCATATTACCGCACCGCGTTGTTTGATAGATATCAATTTTTTCATACGGGCTCTGCACCGATTCAAGATGTGCAACTGTTTCAAGGCCAACAGCAACTGGATAGTTTGTATTTTTTTCAAAAAAAAAGTTTTTTTCGTGCGTTGACGCTGTTAAAGTAAGGCTTACCATAAAAAGTAATACGAGCATTCAAGTTCCCTTGTGTAACGTTTAAAAGCGATAAATACTACGCAAGGTAGTATACCATTACTTTTCAGGATGTGGTACCATCATAATATCCCTGGGGTGCCGCGAATGCCTTGTTAAGATGCATGACAGGCAATTGTGGATTAAAACTCATCGATGCATCGCTCAAATTAGATGCCATTTTGACCAGAATATCGCAGCGTGATAACAGTATAGAATCCAATAGGGCATCTTCGCCTTTTTTATAGTTTTTTACCCTTTCTGCATAGTGTACAGGTTGGCCATTTTTAGAGCGTAATGCATCAATGGTTAAAATTTTGCTCGGAAACTTTTTATGCATGTATTCAATAAAGCGTGCATCATCAGTAGCAACAAACAATTTCCATTTTTTTGGTTTTTCTATTTCTTCAATTGTCTTGTGCACGTGGGCATAACTGACCGCGGAAGCCTCTGATAGTTTGTCAGTTCCCCGGTAATGAATACCGATCATAAAATTTTTTTTAAATTTTTCTTGTATGAATTTTTCAATTTTTTTTTCAATATGAGCTTTGATAATGATATATTTTTGAATAAGCTCCTGTTTTTTCATGCGAGGCATTTTATATTGCGCTTGCATGGCAAAGTTTACCATTTCGTCTTGTGTGAATGCTTTAACATCTTTTTTTTGAGTGCCGAGATGTATCGGTTTAAAATAATAATCCCACCAATTTAGACCATGGTTTTTATCGTAATATAATCCCTGTTTTCCAAAATTTACCGTCAGTCCAGAGCATAAACCACTGTCGTAAAAATTCAGAGCGCCCAACACGGTATGAAAAACACTAAACATCCCAGGATTATAAGGTGGCGACGAAAGTCTATAGGTGTCGTTTGCAGAAAGCCTTAATCCAGAAAAACTCACCAACAAGCCAAGCAAAATTGCATAGAAATTTTTTGATTCTCTACTCATACTGCCCCCCTTACTTTCCGGTCTGTTAAACCACATGTTTGCAGGTATTTTGCAGCCACATGATCATTAATACGTGGGTTTTGAAGTTCCGCTACCGTTGAACAGCTGGCTGCAGCAGGGTCAGCTGATGCGTTCGTGGAGCCCATCCAGTACTCGTTTCCCGTGTATGAATTACCATCCCAAGCAAAACAAGCGACGAGCAATTTGTCTTTATCACTCCCCTGCAAGGAATCTGCAGGGTTTCTTTTCGAAAATTTAATAGAAATTGTGTTTTTTCCAGTTTGCATATTTTGTTTTGTAGCATTAAACCAGCTAAAATCTATATCATGTATAAAAGGTAAGTCCAGGTCCTCCAAAATTTCTTGGCAGACATCAAAGAATAAATTTTCTTGTTGATTAAGAGCTTTCCAGGCCCCCATCCCTAAGCCAGTTATATGTACATATACAGTTTTTAACAGGGTCTGCCCGCGCTTGTTTGCATCCAGCAAAAATGGCTCAAGAACAAGGCGCATTCGTTTTTTATAGACATCGTTGTTCAGGTAGAAAGGTTTTGTTGAAGAAGAAAGATAAAACTCGGTAAATTTGTTTTTATTCTGAGAGCTTTCGGCCTCTTGGTAGGTCGGGAATGTAGTATCGTAAAATTTTTCCCATAGCTGCAAAACTGAGTTTTGATTTTTTTTCGTTCTCCCGTAGCCATTTTCTAGAGTATTTTGCTCGGGTGTTATGATCATGTGCTTCCATTCCATAACATTTTTCCGTTCAAAACGTGCGCCTACCAAAGCGACATATACACCTGTTTCTTGATAGGTTCCTGCAGCTGCTGCGTTTCCGTTATTATTCCGGCTTCCGTTATTAATAAAATAGGTTGGTGATGACACGCCAAGAAGTGCTGAAATTTGCATTTCATCATATGAAAGATAATCGTTAAAAAGCAATGGCAATTTTTCATTGTCGGTACCGATAGCTTCAAATCCGCCTTCGCCCCTTTGACTATTTTGTAGCAGATATTTATCAGAAGGATTAAGAAAAGCAAGAGGGCGATTGATAAGAAGGCGATTGATAAAAGCATCAAATGTCATAGTTTCATAGAGCTTTTTTTCAATTTCACTGCCCGTTGTTTTTTTACATCTTAAAAAATCATCAATCAAAGGCCTGACTTTTGTATGCATGATAGGATAGGTTTCTTTTGCTTGGTTAACTATTGTTGCCTTTTTAATTGGGTCATTGCCGGCTATTGTTGCGATTCTGTTGGCCTGGGTGGGAAATGATACTCTGGTTTGTTTTTCAAATTGCTGAGATTTATTTACCAGATTCTGAAAGACATATGCTTGTAAGGAATTCGATATCTTGCGAGTAAATATTTCAATTTGTGCAAGTGAAATTGTGAGATTGATAATTTCTTGTGAACCTAACAGCGAAATGTTGATAAAAAATAATGAAAAAAATATTTTTTTCATGACGACTCTCCCCTCGTAGCTAAGGTAGCAAAAATTGCGCGTTATTGGCAACTTAAATTAAAAAGGGGTGAAAAAAAGATGTTTATTTAATTTCAGATAAGTCTTCGTTAAGCAGCCCCAAAAGACGCATAAGACCTATTTCAGTAGAACCAGAATCAACTATCTTTGAATATGTGTCTTCTTCTATTTCTACCGTATAGTCCTGCTCATTGACGGTGAGAATAATATTTTGATAAGGCTCTACAAAAAAATTATGTGTCTTGAGATAATTACTGTTATTTTCTGAATGAAAAACGATGTTAAATGAAAAATTAGCCGGTAAAAAATAAATTTCACCTTTTTTTATAATTATTTTATAATCTTTATTTGAATGATTTTCATCAATTAAATTTTTGTATTCTTCATCAGTTAATTTTTCTATGTTAAATTTTTTATATTTCCCATAATTAATGATTGCTTTACATGGTGCGTGAGTATTGTTTAAAAAGATGCACTTAAATGGATATTCATCGTGATATATTACATCAATTTCAATCGAAAAAATTTTGTTTAATAAAAAAAATGATAATAAATAGATAATTTTTTTCACTTAAAGCCTTGCATAGCTCTATTTTGAGTTTGCATAATTTCTAAAAAAAGTTTTTTAGGAAAACCATAAACTTGGAAAAATACATAAAAATTGTAGTGTATTTAAATATTAAAGCAAGTAACGGCTAAAAAATTATTTTTTTATGAATGATATCGAATAAAGCACGAGAGGGTTTGGCTAAAAGTCTTTGGGTTTGTCAAAAGATTTCGATTGCAGGTATACATAGGCAATCGGGGTATAACAGACCACATAGCTGGCTATAAGATTGATAAATGCTTTAACAGGAATAGTTATTTTGCCGATACGAACGGCGCCCAACGCAGGGATAAAACGTGCTCCCGCAGCAAAACTTGCAAAAGATAAAACATTGCCTGCAATAGTAGCTCGCAAATAATCTTTGTTTGAAAAATAGGTATCAAGCTGTTTTTCTGTAAAAAGAGCGATACTTTCACCAGGGTGTTTATATTCTTGATTTTGTAGCCACGTAGCCAGGGGGCTTTGCGCACATCTGTTAAAAAGTTTTTTGGCAGAAGACGCCACTATAAAATCTGCTTGAATTGTGCCAAGTAGAAACAGACTGATTATAGATATTTTTTTTATCATAAAAACCTCTTTTTTGCTTTTAATAAATATTATATTTTCTATTATAGAGTTTTTTAAAAAAATGTCAAGTTTTTATTTATATATTTTGGATAGCGATGCCTCTGTACAAAATGAAGAAATTGCCTATACTGAAGTTACTATGGCAGTATTGAGTGTTACTAATCTTTACAAAAAATTTTCACGTCCCAATTTTACTGCAGTTAATGGAATCTCTTTTGAGCTGCAGGAGGGTCAGATTTTAGGCTTTTTGGGGCCTAATGGTGCTGGCAAAACAACAACTATTCAAATGCTGCTCAGTACTATGGAGCCGAGCTCGGGGGATATTGTCTATTTTGGCAAAAGTCTTGCGACGCATCGTTCAGAAATTTTATCAAAAGTAGGCTTTGCTTCAACGTATGTTAGTTTGCCTGCCAAGCTTACGGTATATGAAAATCTTCTTTTTTATGGGCAGTTATATGGTGTGCCGCGAGCTTTATTAAAAGGGCGGTTGGAGCACCTTTTGAAAAAATTTGATATGTGGTTGCTCAAGGATCGACGGGCTGGTACTCTTTCCGCTGGGCAGATGACCCGCGTTATGCTGATAAAAGCATTTTGTATCGAACCGCGTATTATGCTTTTGGATGAACCAACTGCTTCGCTTGATCCTGATGTGGTGCAACAGGTATTATCGTTTATCAAAGAGCAGCAAGAGCAGCAGGGAGTTTCGATTCTTTTTACTTCTCACAAAATGGATGAAGTTGCACAGATGTGCGACCGCGTTGTAGTTTTAAAAAAGGGTTCAATTATTGCGTATGATACGCCAGAAAAATTAGCACTGCTTGCTGGACGTGCGCATGTCCAGCTTGTTGTTGAACGAGCTGAAGAGATCGCTCATTGGTGTATCAGTCAAAATATTGATGTTCAGGTTAGTGGTGCTGTTTTAACGGTGCAACTTGATGAGCATGCCATAGCGCATTTTTTAGTAGCGCTTGTGCATGCAGGTTTTTCTTATCAACAGATTTCAATAGATAAGCCAACACTTGAAGATTATTTTTTACATATTTCCCGTTAGGACAGATATTTATGCACTTGAATCGTGTATTTGCATTGGTAAAACGTAATTTTTTGATAACTTTTCGGGGAATTGATACCTTAACTGATTTTTTTTATTGGCCATTATTTGATCTTTTGGTCTGGGGTTTTACCGGTGCATGGATGGCCAGCAGTATGGCTAATCCTGAATTGCCTTTAATAATTCTTTCAAGTTTGGTGCTTTGGCAAGCGGTATATCGTACAAATTTGGATATTTCCTATAATTTTTTTACAGAAATGTGGTCGAGGAATATTATTAATCTTTTTGTCACCCCATTAAAAATAGAAGAATGGGCGCTTGCAACTATGTTAACGGGAGCGCTTAATGCGTTTATCTGCATTGTGTTTGGTATGGTCGCTGTCTGGGTGTTGTATGGGATTTTCTTGCTTTCTACGGGGCCCCTATTTTTGTTGCTCTTTATTTTGCTTTTTTTGTCTGGATGGACCATTGGTCTTGGTACGGCATCTGTTTTAACTCTCTATGGGGGCGCTGCTCAAAAACTGATTTGGGTGATGGGGTGGCTTTTTGTACCCTTTGTCGGTATTTTTTATCCTGTTGAAATTATGCCAAGTTGGGCTCAGGCTGTTGCTTATTCTGTCCCGATGACCTATTTTTTTAGAGTGTTACGCGTTTTTATTGAAACGCGCTGTGTAGACAGGCTCTCTTTGAGTTTGGGGGTTGCGTTAAGTGTCGTTTATTTTGTTATCTTTTTTTCTTTTTTTATCTATTCTTTTAATCGGAGTAAGCGATATGGCCTTGCTCGTTTGGAGCAAGCATGACCAGTTGCGCCCGTATATTTTTTTTAGCCCATCGTTTTTTGATTGCGCGGTTTTTTAAAGTTGAAGATTTCGTTGATTTTATCTTTTGGCCGCTTTTAGACATCATCATTTGGGCTGGTGTTGGGCTTTCTCTTGCAAAAAAGGGAGCTTCGAGTGATCAGGTTACTTTATCTGTTTTGAGCGTTGTAATGATGCGTGTTTTTCTTTATTCATACTTTAATACGGCAACTAATTTTTTGTACGAAATGATGGCGCGTAATATTATTAATCTTTTTTCAACGCCGATAACCTTCACCCAGTGGCTCTGTGGTGCTATGATAAGTGGCTGTATTTCAACGATATTATTAGTGCTTTTTGCAACCGCTGTGGCGCGGATTCTTTTTGGAATAGCTCTCATGTCGGCTGGGCCGGGGTTGATTATTTTTGTTATACCGCTCTTGATAAGTGGCTGGGCCATAGCTCACATAACTATAGTTGTCTTGATGATTTTTGGGGTACATGCACAACGGCTTGCATGGGTGATAGGTTGGCTGTTTGTTCCCTTTTCAGGCGTCTATTATTCTTTGGATATCATGCCTGTGTGGATGCAAAATATTTCGACTGTTGTGCCGATGAGTTATATTTTTAATGCCCTACGTATTTTTATTATCGAAGGTCATTACGAATGGGCTCTGCTGAGTTATGGTTATGGATTTGCGAGCATCTATTTTATAGGAACTTTTGTTGCCGTTCACTCTACATTTGCGCGTTGTCGACGGTCTGGCCTTGCGTCATTAGAACGGTCATGATGAAAGGAAGGGCATAATATGACTATGCAATTAGTAAAGTATATAGCACATGCAGGAGTTTGTTCTCGGCGAGATGCCGTACTTCTTATCCGCCAAGAACTGGTTGCGCTTAATGGCGTCACGGTCGTTGAACTTAATACGCTTGTTCACCAAGGGGACGTTGTTACGGTCAAGGGCAAAGCGATACGGCCAGAACGGAAGGTTTATCTTATGCTCCATAAACCTGAAGGGTACCTGTGTACCAATGCAGATGAACGTGACCGAAAAACGGTTTTTGATCTGTTGCCTGCATTTAAACGGGTTAAATTATTTACCATAGGCCGCCTTGACAAAGATAGTTCAGGACTATTGCTCCTTACTAATGATGGTGATTTTGCGCAAAAATTAGCCCATCCAAGCTTTGCCATTAAAAAAGAGTATCGCGCGACGCTTGATAAACCATTGAGTCAAGAGGATTATGTCAGCCTCAATAAAGGGATTCGCCTTGTTGATGGCACTGTTCGGTTTGATAAGGTTATCGTGCAAAAAAATAGAACGCATGTGGCATTGACACTTCATAGCGGAAAAAATAGAGTGATTAGAAGAGTTTTTGAGCATTTAGGGTATAAAGTGATAGCACTTAAGCGCGTGCGTTTAGGGAATTACCGGCTTGAAAAATTGCCTGTTGGATGCTATCGCCAAATTAAACCAGATTTTCTATAATAGTAATAAGTATCAGTTTTTTCTTAATACATTAATAAGGATATACGTGATTTCAGCCGGTGATTTTAGAAAAGGAAGTAAAATTTTATATAAAGGCGAGCCTTATACCATCGTTGATTATCATCATGTTAAGCCTGGTAAGGGTGGCGCTTATGCTCGCACAAAGATGCGTAACCTGCTTACCAATCTTGTGCACGAAGAGACTTTTAGGGTAGAGGAAAAGTTCCCTACGCCTGATCTTGAATATCGCGATATGCTCTATCTTTACAAAGATGGCGACCTTTACCAATTCATGGATCAAGAAAATTATGACCAGGAGTCATTGACCAAGCAGCAGCTGGAAGAAGTGTTAGATTTTTTGAAAGAGCAGACGGTTTATACGGTGCTTTATTTTTCAGGCAAGCCAATTTCAGTTACCGCTCCGTTATTCATGGAGCTTAAGGTTGTAGAAACGATTCCTGGTGTTCGTGGCGATACGGCACAGGGTGGCGCCACTAAGCCTGCTACACTTGAAACAGGACTTGTTCTACAGGTCCCTTTATTTGTCCATGAGGGCGAAATCTTAAAAGTTGATACACGAGATTCACGATACATAGAACGCGTTAAAAAGTAAGAAATATGGACAATAATCATGTGGGGGCTGGAGATCAGCAGCAGTCGTGCGATGCACTTTCTGTGCGGGACCAGCGCGGCCTTATATTACATCTTTTGTATGCAGCAGATTCTTTTGACTATCAGGTCAGTTTAGAGGCAATTGTTGATAATTTCTCACGTGGATTTGAATGCGTTATCGAGCCGCATAGTGCGCTTGTGGTTCAGGCCCAGGCTATTGTTGATAAACGCATTGAACTTGATGAGCAGATTAAGCCATTGCTTGACAATTGGAAATTCGAACGAATTGGCTGTATGACGCGGCTCATTTTGCGGATGGCTATCTGGGAGCTTGAATATACCCAAACAGAGCATTCTATTGTTATTAATGAAGCGATAGAGTTGGCAAAAGGATATGCTGAAAGTGATGCACATAAATTTATTAATGGCGTGTTGGATAAATGGGTAAAAGAGCATCAGGAAGCAAAAGAGATGTCGGAGACAGGCATAAAGATATAAGTGTTTAAATGTATAAAAGCGAGCGTATTAAAAAGGGCGATTAATTAATCGCCCTTTTTTTAAATATTTGTTGATGATTTAAAAATTAAAATTTTGTTTTTTAATCGATGTCGCGAGACGTAAGAAGCGATTTTTTAATTCGTATGAGTTCTCTTGTGTATTGTAGATTTCTTACTTCACGTTTCTCCTGCTGTTGCAAAAGCAGGTCTTTAAGTTCTCCTTGAGTAAAAATGACTTCTCTGCCTGTACGGATCTCGTTATGACCAAGTTGCATATTGGGCAAACTGCGAAATTCTTCGATTAATTTGAGCATATTTTCAGTTCTGGCATCTTCAAATAGATTTGGATCTTGCACATAGCTTTCGTTTAAAGAATTGTCATTTTCCAGTTTGATCCAACTACCTTCCATATCTTGCTTATTACTAGATTCTGCTGTGACAGATGATGCGCCGTTCGAGGAGCTGGATTTGTTTAAGTTTTGCTTATAGGTTGTTTCGTAGTCGAGCAAAATTTTATCCATCGCCTGTATGCCAAAGTTTTTTGCAGATTTCAAATGTTGTTCCTTCATTTCAGAATTATTTTCTAGTTGTGAGATTAAATTCGCAAAGCATTTAAGTTCATGCGCCGGAATACGTTCTTTGCGGTAGATTGGGTCGTCATCTGAACCAACGTTCAATAGCCATTGTGCTTGATTGTTTTTTCTTAGTTGTGAAGCTATAAAACTGCAAGAATGAGCACAAGTGTTCTTTATTCCGTTGATTGAAAAATCTTCTAAATTAATGCCATGTGGTTCTGGTTTTAAAAAAGTGATATTATCTTCACTAAAGGGATTTTCTTGTAATTTATTAAATAAGACGTGTTGTTTATCGGCAGGTAGTTCTTTTTGTAAATCGACGCCCCAATCTACTTGTGCGCTTTGATGACGGAACTTTTCGCTTCGGTGAATGCGAAAATGGCTTGATGCTCGCCGATAGGCCCCATTCGCTGTGCTTAAAAAATTAAAAAGTTTGAAACTAGGGTCGATGATTTTAAAGGTCATTTCAACGCCCACTCCCTTGCCGCTTCGGGCTGCAAGGCCATAAAGACCCCAGACGGCCAAACGAACGTCTTCAGGTGTATATGTCTTTTTTTCCTCAGGTTTTTGCATGCATAGATCCTTGATGCTGATGTCTTCTTTTTGTTTGTACTTAAATATTCCTATCCAGTTTTTTAAAAAAGGTGATTGAACAGGTGGAAAAAGGATTTCTCTAAGGATATTTTTACCTTTTTCGATAGTTTCGTGATTTTTTTTAAGCTCCGTATATAAGCCCTTCAAATCATTGGTATGCGCTCTGATAGTAGATACAAAAAGGATCAGAATACTTAATAAAATCTTATTTTTTATCATATTTTTACCCTTTTATTTTAAATCTTTATACTATTTTTTCATAGTATAGCGCCTCTTTGAATATCTGTCAATCTGTAATTATATGCAGCAGGGCGTTCGAGGAAATAATTTATTATTTTTTGTTTTTTACGTCTATAGGTAACGAAGGGGTTATTTCTAAGATGATTTCTCGACCTTTGCGGTCGTCAGGGTAATTGAGCTGCATGTCAGATAGATTGAGGAATTCTTTGATTTTACCCTTATGTAAGGAGGGATTTTGTTGTTGATAATCCCTTATAATTTTGTGCATTGCCTGAATGCCAAACTTTTTTGCATAGTGTCTATATTGCCCTGGATTCCCGTGGTTGATCTGTGCCAGTAGGGTTTCAAATGCGTCGAGTAGTTCTGGCGGTGTTAATTCTGTGTAGCAATCTGGATCGTGATATGATTTGAGGCCACATAAACGTCGTGTCATTTCGTTTTTTCTTAAAAGATGAATAAGATAGTCTTTTGAATGTGCCAAATTAGCGACTATTCCTTGGTAAGAGAGGTCTTTTATATTGAAGCCCACCTGCTCTGTTTGAATAAAGAGTATCCGTTCGCCTGTTATCGGCGATGTATAGGTGTTAAAAAGTATGTGTTGATGACCATGGGGCAGATTTTTAATATTAAGCCCGAAATCGACGTGAGCAAAGTTATTTTGAGCTTGTTTTGCACGGTGTTCGCGAAAATGTGTAGAATTGCGCTTTACTACCCCTGGATGGGTCA
>JAJZMR010000064.1 GCA_021847535.1 bacterium | reverse complement strand
CACAACTGAAATAGTCTATTGACGATTTAGATAATTGATTTTAAACTTCTTTACAAGAAGACAAAATAAACTAATAGAAAAATTAACCGCATGAGCTTTTTAAACAAAGAAAAAATATATTTATTCTTAATTCTTTTTGCAACAAAGACTTTATCAACCCAAAGCATGTCGACACTAAATGATACATCAGAAACACAGATGATTAATAAACTAAGATATGAGCTTATTTATACAAGCCCCTTTACTGAATGGTGGAATGAAGAGCAAAAAAACAAATTTAAAAACAACCCAGCACTTTTACAAATCACATTTTCTCCCCAGTCAATCTATGTCGAACATGATCAAGCGAATGAAACGATACATCTTTGTTTAGACAGCAACCTCATAAATTTACAATCACTTACAAATATTTTTGAAATACAAAAACAAATCAAAAAATACTATTTTATTTTGGCACATGAGGGCGCACACTGCGCGCAAGGACTCTTATCGAGACAACTTATGACCGTGCCTCTTTTGCCAGAAGCAATCGACAACGCATTAAAAAATGAAGCACCTCTGCCGATCATCCATATAAAGTCTCGATCCATCATCATTGAAACGCATTTGGGCAAATTTCTATTAAAAAAAAGAGTGCCTCAACGAACGGTCTTCATGAAAAAGAAAAAATTCAAAAATCTCATTGCTCTCTATCACCATAATATAGCCTACTATAAAGAGCTTGCTGATCATGAACAAGTCACACAGGCCTCCAAGGCAAGCCTCGCACTTAAAAATGTAGCACTCGCGATTAAAAAAAATGGATTAAGTCTTGCACTCCTTGCTGAAACTGATGCCGATAGATGTGCACTTAAAAGTATTTTAGGTACTACCTTGTTGACCGATGATGAAAAAATAGCGACACTAGAACAAGCACAAACTTATCTATCTGATGTCTGCTATAAAGATCATCGCATTCATGAAGAGAAATACCCTCGCTGTGAGCCGCTAAGTAAGCATCATAAAGAATCCTTATGCGTACATCCTCCTTGCCAAAAACGCATCGCTCTGCTAGAAAAAGCCAAAACAGAGATCAAGATGATACAATTAACCTCGATCTTTTCCGTCTCATAGCCGACTTACAAAACACTCATCGCAGTGATCTACAATAAGCTTAACTGCATACTCAACGTCATCAGTTATAATAGGCTCTGGAGCGCAATCGCGTAAAAAATGTTCTTTTTTAGCACGTTCATAAAAATTGCGATACGGCACCCAATAATCAGTTCCAATCAAAACCACTGTACGCCGTTTAAGCTTCCCTGATTGCATAAGATTCATTAAATTAGAAAGCTCATCGAGAGTGCCAAGACCACCTGGAAATATGATAAAGCCTATAGAATAATCAATCAATAACCATTTACGTGCAAAAAAATCTGAAACAAAAATCGATTCTCCTGGACATGTATTTGCTACTTCATCACTAAAAAGCCCCTCTATCACAATTTTAATCGTACGATCAAGAAATCGTTTCGACGCATGTGCGCCGCAATTTGCGGCCTCCATAATTCCTGAGCCACCACCAGTCAAAACGGATATATTATTGTTAATTAAAAGCTTTGCTGCATGTGCAGCCAAATCATGATAATATTTTTCATGCTCGAATTTTCTACCACCGCCAAAAATACTTGCACATGGCCTAGGTAGTCTGCTAATCATCCACAATCCTTTAACAGTCTGAATAGTTATACCCAAAAGCTTAAAAGTAACCCTTAGACACATAAGTATGCGCAAAAAAATCTTCATAATCATTCTTCATCTACTTTATACTCATACGTATCCATAAAACATAGTAGGAAAAGCGTATGACACTTGTTAAAAAATTCTTATTGTTAGTGATACCATGCCTTGTATATACAAAACAAGAGCTTTCAGCAGAGCGTCCGATACAATGGATGACTGTTTTTGTACATGGAACCACCGGCGCAACAAGCAATATCTCAATCGCCAATATTTATCGCGTTATGGCTGATAAGGTAAAAAATAGCTGCTACGAAAAAGCCGTTGACCTGATAAGAACAAACCCTTACATGTATAAAAATCAACCAATGCAAGAATATGGCCTCAAACGCATTGATCATAAAGTAGGATTTTCAGGTGATGCATCTGCACTTTTTGCGCATGCCTATGATGCAATTTTACAAGAGACGCTTAATGAAGATACTCATGACCATGTCTATTACACGTTCGGCTGGTCAGGTCTTTTAGGCGAATCGATCCGTTATCATAACGCATCAGTTTTTTATAAAGAATTATTGCATGAATATCATCAACAACAAATAAATAATCCTCACAAAGAAATTAAAATTTGCCTGGTCGCTTATAGCCACGGTGGCACTATGACATTACAGCTTGCTCGCGTTTTTGAAAAAGAACTTACGCATCAACCACTTACCATTGATCTTCTTGTTTTAATTGGGACCCCGATTCAAAAAGAAACCTCCCATTTAGTTACCAGTCCTCTTTTTAAAAAAGTCTATCATATTTATTCCCGTGGCGATAAAATACAAAAACTTGATTTTTTTTCATTCGAACGTTTTTTTTCACACAGACGCTTTAATGATGACAACCGATTTGTAACTCCTGAAAAAATAATCCAAATAGAGCTTAAATTAAAGCCTGCACGGCGTGCATATAAACCAGGAGAAAAAAAGACCTACGTCAACCGCTCTCCAGGCCACATCGAGCTCTGGTTTTTTGGCTGGACTGGCGGCACGTATAGGCATGATTTTCCCCTTTATCCATTGCCAACAGCCTGTCTGATTCCGCAAATTATCAAGGCTGCCCAAGAGGGCATGCCTCACGAAACGGATCTGGTTGTTGAACTTTATCCATGCGCAGAAAAGTGTTTAGTAAAAAAACGACGTTATTTTAAAAAAGTCCAGACCAAAGGGATAAAACAGACAACGCTTAAAAAATTACAAGAAACAGCTCATCGGGAGCGTCCGCAAGATTTTAACCGTAAAGAATATCTGATGCATATGCAGACCGCAGTTAATCAGGCCTACCAAACAGTAGGCCATAATCATTCTTGGCTCAGCAAATGCTACGATTTCTCATGCAAAGAGAGAGAAAAAAGAAAATGATTCTCTTATTTGATTTTATAAATAGCATGCTTACCAACTTTGATGACCATCCCCGCTTGAGGCATCACCGTCTGTCCCTGATCCATTACTTTAACACCATCAATACTCACCGCTCCCGCGTCGATGCGCCGGCGTATCTCAGACGAAGAAAGCTCTTCAGGCAACAACTTAGCCAGCTGAACAATCGAGACCTCTCCATAAGGAACCGTGATCTCATGCGCATGAGAATAATCTCGCTTTTGAAAAAGCTCCTCAAACTGCCGTAAGGCATCTTCAGCCTCTGTCTTTGACCAAAAACGTTCAATAATGCGGAATGCCATATCTTTTTTCAGTGCCATTGGATGCACATGACCAGAGCGAACATCTTCCTGCATTGCCTCTATCTGAGCGCTTGGGAAAAGTAATAAAAGATGATAATAGCGCCACATCAGTGTATCTGAAAGCGACATCAATTTACCAAATGCCTGATCAGCCGGTTCTGCCAAACCGATCGCATTACCATACGATTTTGACATCTTAAGCTGCCCATCAAGCCCTTCAAGTAAAGGCATCGTTATGCAAACTTGTCCCTCATGACCGTGAGCCTCTTGTAAGTGGCGGCCCATTAAAAGATTAAATGTCTGATCTGTACCACCAAATTCTATATCAGCGCCAAGTGCTATCGAATCATACCCTTGCACTAATGGATAAAGGAGTTCATGTAACCCGATAGGCGCTTTTTCGGCAAGTCTTTTTGAAAAATCTTCACGCTCCATAATTTGTGCAACGGTTACCTGTCCACAAATCTTGATCCAATGATCAAGGGTAAGTGGAGCAAGCCACTCTGAATTGTACCTCACTACACATTTTGAAACATCCAGAACCCGGCCAACTTGGGCCAAGTACGTCTTGCTATTTTGTGTAATCTGCTCCTGCGTCAAGGGTGGGCGTGTCTTTGACCTGCCTGTCGGATCACCAATGCGTGATGTAAAATCACCAATTAAAAAAATGACCGTATGGCCAAGATCCTGCAATTGCCGTAATTTAGAAAGTATTGTTGCATGGCCTAAATGTAAATCGGGAGCCGTAGGATCGGCACCAAATTTTACGATAAGGGGTCTTTTTTGTGCAAGCTTGTTTTCAAGAGCAGCAGTGGAAAAAATTTCATGCGTACCGATAGAGATAAGTTCGAGGCTATTTTTTACAGATGTCATATGCTTAAGAACCTTTGATTAATGAGCTTATAATTTCTATTGCGAGTATAATGACGGCCAATGCCAATGAAAAGAAAAATTGATAAAACAAAATACAAAAAAGAAGCGGTATGGCTATCATAAAAACCCAGGCATAGTCAGCAGTCATAAGCTGATAACCAAAAGGATATAAAAGGGCCTGAAAAGCATTACGCACCATAGATATACATAAAATAGTCGTTTGCACATACACAATTCCTATAAAAAAAAGAGTCCCGGTAATAGCATACGGTGAACAATGCGCAAATTGAGAAGCACTTTGCTGAAATATATAACGGGCAGAGTCAGCTGTTGCCGTATGTAAAGAGTTTACAAAGAACATATTCAATGCGGTATAAATACAGGCCTTGCCTGTCAAAAACATGCTCGGGATGATACTTAAAACTGCTAAAAAAATACTCACCAGAGGCTGTGCACAATAGGCTAAAACTGTTCGCAACCCTTTGCCTTTACCACGAATAGCATCCTGATCAACAGGAAGAATTGTTCCCCACCCAAAGCCTAAAAAGAAAAAGCAGAGAGCCCCAACGATATCAAAATAATCCCATACACTCTCAATTGCATGGTCATAACGATGCACTCGATCATAAGCTCCATGAGTAATGAGAAACGTTGTCATATAACCATTAAGCGGTATTGACACAATAAAAGCGACGAGGGTGATAATAAAAATAATAACGAAAATACTTGAGATCATATGTTTTATATGTTATTAAAAAACTACATTTTTCTTCAGTATATCAAGAGGTGAAAAATTTGTCTTGATACCCAATGAATGAGCCGTAAATAATTAAAGGACGAGCTAATGAATACCAAAACCACTCCAGAAAATAGACTCTACTATATCATACCCCCCATTATTCTTGTGATGATGGCGGCACTTTGGTATAGCTTTTCAGTATCGTATGAATTTCAGTTTGATGATCTTGCCAATATTGTTAATAATTTTCAGGTAAGGACAAGTAGTATTTGGGAACTTTTTCTAGCAAATACACGCTGGATATCACAATCGCTCAATACCCTCTATTATCAACTGGGGAAATTTAATCCCTTCATCTATCGTCTTGCTAATATCACGGCTCACATCATCACCGGCATTGTCGTTTATTTTGTTGCCTGCCTTGCTTTGCGTCGCCTCAAGCATGAAACGTTTTTTTATAAACAACGGTTTTCAATTGCATTTTTAACAGCAGGTCTTTTTTTGCTGCATCCCGTGCAGACACAAACCGTCTCGTACATTATCCAAGGTCAACTAGAAGGGCTTGCTTCGCTGGCAACCGCTGCAATGATCATGTTTTTTTTAATCTATGTAACAGCACATAACTTTTGGGCACAGCTTTTAGCATTGGGCTGTATGTATAGCTGCATGCTTTTAGCCCCGGGCACAAAAGAAATTGCCATCATAAGCCCAATTTTAGTCTTATTAATTGATTGGTTCTTCGTTGCACAAGGGAATATATACTCACTAAAAAAACGATGGTGGCTCCACCTGTCTCTCTTTATCGGTATTTTTGGTATGTATATTTATTTTTTAAAGCCTGATTATTTTACCACGATTTTGGGCCTTAAAATGGAACTCCATAATAATATGGGTAACAGCTTGACCGATACAATAGGTGCAAAAATAACCCCCTTTTGGTACTGCATATCACAATTCAAAGTTATTCTTCATTATATATGGATATTTTTCTGGCCGTTTACTATGAGTGTCGATTATGATTGGGTCCTTGTAAAAAACTTTTTTTCTTTTGATTGTATCGTCCCTCTTATCCTATTGCTTGCACTCGCGGCTTACACGTTGTATCGCTTGTACCATCACAAAGCTGATCTTGTCAGTTTTGGTATTCTCTGGTTTTTTTTAGCTGTTCTGCCCCGGTCAAGTATTATCCCATCTACTGAATTAGTTGCTGACTACAAAACTTATCTGGCGTCTGTAGGGCTCTTTTTTTTGTGCGCATCAGCTTTTACCTATTTACTTGTATGGCTTGAACAGCATATGCTCTTTTTACGAACATGGTATGTACATTGGGCTCTCATGCTCCTTTTTTTACTCCCTATCGGCCACGCACTTTATCAACGAAATAAAGTGTGGCGAACTGCTCAAGAATTTTGGCTTAATATTTTACAAAATGCGCCGGGCAAAGCGCGTGCATATAATAATTATGGCGTTGCACTCTGCTCTGCCCATAAAAGCCGCGAGGCTATCCCCTACTTTCAAAAAGCGATCAGCATGGACAAGGTTTACTCAGATCCCCACAATAATTTAGCTGTTGCCTACGGGTCTATTGGCCAATTAGATGATGCAATTAAAGCGCTTGAACAGAGCGTAAAAATATGTCCCGTACAACCGGAAGCGTACAATAATATGGCTAGTTTTTACTTAGAAAAAAAGGACTTTGCAAAGGCTGAAGAGCTCTTAAAAATAGCACTCCGGTTACGGCCCCATTATGGCAAGGCACATTTTAATCTTGGACGCGTTTACCAAGCCCAAGACCGACAAGAAGATGCATTCAACTGTTATAAAACGGCATGTCTTAAAGCAGATTTTGACACGATTGATTCGTTCGCTTTTTATGCCCATGCAAGTATGGGGTTAAAAAAATATGATGATGCCCTGCTTGCTTATAAAAAAATGCTCGAACTCATGCCGGGGAAAAAGGAAATCATAAGCATGATTATCAACGCGTATATTATGAAAAATGAACATGAAAAAGCATTGCCCTATTTCCAGCAACTACTTCACATGCATCCGCACGAAATTGAATTAATCTTTAAATATGGCGAAGCCTTGCTGGTATGTAAGCGATATCAACAGGCGCTTGATATGTTTACCCAAGTAAAACAAATAAATCCCGGTTTTGTTCCCGGCCACATGCGAGCAGCGGTATGTTTGTATAAACTTGACAAAAAAAAAGAGGCATTCACGCTTCTTAATAATTTCCTTGCGCAACGCCCTCCAGAAGATTTTGCAGCTCCTGTACGTGAACTGATAAAACTGATGCAAGAAGGAAAAATTTAATATGCCACGCTCTACAGCAAGCGATCAGATAAAAAAAAGAGATTTGTCAAAGACCGCCAAGCCTCTTTTCAAAAATGGGCATCAACCTATCTTTGTTATTCAAGAACATCATGCAAGCCATTTGCACTACGATTTCCGTATCGAAATTGATGGAGTGCTTGCCTCATGGGCAGTGCCCAAGGGGCCTTCAAATAAACCGCATATAAAAAGACTCGCTATTTTCACCGAGGATCACCCTCTTAAATATGCCAGCTTTCAAGGGACTATTTCTTCTGGTTACGGTGCCGGCACGGTGACCATCTGGGACACCGGCCACTTTGATAACCTTTCTGATGACCATGGCAAACCTATCACTCTTGCACAAGCGTACACCAAAGGGCATATCAAACTTTTCTTGCACGGCAGAAAGCTCGAGGGAAATTATGCCCTCATACGGTTCAACAACAATGATAAAAATTGGCTGCTTATTAAATTGGATTAAAATAGGACTTACGCATAGAGGCTATCAATAAAAATCTCGAACCAATACAAGATAAAAACTTAAAATATATTATACTTAAAAAAAGAAGGTTTTTATCTAAAAAGTTGTGAATCTATGAATTATCATGTCGAAGAAATAGAAAAAAAGTGGCAACAGCGCTGGCAAAAAAATCCTGTTGGAACATCAAAAGCTCCCGGATCGGGAAAGAAATTTTATTGCCTGGATATGTTCCCCTACCCTTCCGGGTCAGGGCTGCATGTTGGCCATTGGCGCGGCTATGTACTTTCAGATGTCTACACACGCATAAAATGGCTACAAGGGTATAATATCCTGCATCCAATGGGTTGGGATGCTTTTGGTTTACCTGCAGAAAACGATGCCCTTAAAAAGGGTATTCATCCGACCATAAGTACCGCAGCAAATATTGCCGTTTTTAAACGGCAGCTTCAAGAAGTTGCCGCACTCTATGACTGGTCAAAGGAGCTCAATACAACTGATCCTGAATTTTATCGCTGGACGCAATGGATTTTTTTAAAAATGTATAAGGCTGGACTTGCCTATCAAGCTGAAAAACCGATCAACTGGTGCCCTTCCTGCCTGACGGGGCTCGCTAATGAAGAGGTCATCAATGGCCGATGCGAACGGTGTGGAGCGGCTGTTGAACTGAAAAATATTCGTCAGTGGGTATTGCGTATTACCGCCTACGCAGAAAAATTACTTGCGGGCCTTGATGCACTTGCCTGGCCTGAAAAAGTTAAGATGATGCAACGCAACTGGATTGGCAAAAGCGAGGGTGCATCGATTTTATTTACTCTTGATGCAGATGCAACCAAATCACTTGAAGTTTTTACTACATCACCGCAAACAGTATATGGGGTGACCTTTTTGGCAATTGCCTATGATCATGCGCTCACTTCGAGCCTTATAACGGCTGAACAGCGAGCAATGTATGAAAATTATCATACCGTTGTACAAGAGTTGGGTACCGAAAAAAAATATGGTTTTTTTACTGGAAGCTATGGTCTTCACCCATTGACCGGCGCACGCATTCCTATTTGGGTAACAAACTATGTGCTTGCCGAATATGGCACTGGGGTTGTCATGGGGGTTCCCGGTCATGATGAGCGGGATAACGATTTTGCACAAACATTTCATCTTCCAATTGTCTATGTTGTTGATTCGCCAGAACTACAGCCACATGCACAGGGCATCAACGGTGTGTACCCGTATACATCAGGGACGTTAAGAGAAAGTGATCAGCACACCGGTCTTTCTGTTCAAGAAGGGTATGCTGCGATTATCAAAGCGCTTGAAAAAGTAAAAAAAGGTCACGCACAGGTTACCTATAAATTACGTGATTGGCTTTTTTCTCGCCAACGGTATTGGGGAGAACCGATTCCTATTATACATTGTCCTTCTTGTGGCGTTGTACCGGTACCGGAAGATCAGCTTCCTGTTAAATTGCCTGATGTTGAAAAATATCAACCATCTGGTACGGGGGAATCACCCCTGGCAACGATCGCTGAATGGATAAATGTTGACTGTCCTGTTTGTGGAGCCCCAAGTAAACGTGAAACAAACACGATGCCGCAATGGGCAGGATCATCATGGTACTTTTTGCGCTATCCAAACCCACATGATGAACAGGAACCTTTTAGCAAAACAGATATGAACTACTGGTTGCCAGTCGATCTGTATGTTGGGGGTATAGAGCATGCAATTTTACATTTACTTTATGCACGTTTTTATGTAAAAGTTTTACATGATTTAGGATATCTTTCTTTTAACGAACCATTTACGCATCTTTTTAATCAGGGCATGGTCAATAAATATTCAGAAAAATCTGGCGCTGTTGAAAAAATGTCAAAATCTAAAGGAAATGTCGTCAATCCTGATGATATTGTTAAGCAGTATGGATCAGATGTTCTGCGTATGTATATTCTTTTTATGGGGCCACCTGAACTTGATTGTGAATGGCAGGATAATGGCTTATTGGGCATAAAACGATTTGCTCATAAATTATGGGCCTATCTTACGCAGCCGGGTGTTGTCGCCGAAAACAATGTTGATTCAGCCGACATGCTTCAACGGGTGAATAAATTTTTAAAAGATTTTCAAGAACGAATTGATATCTATAAGCCCAATACAGCGCTTGCCTCGTTTATGGAATTTTTAAATGATTGCATCCAGCACAAATTTATTTTTTCACCTCAAACGGCTGAAAAAGTGTGTGTCGTACTTTCCTGTATGGCACCGCATATGGCAAGCGAACTTTTAGAAGTTTTATTGAATAAAAACTTACAAAATTGTTCTTGGCCCGTGTACGATCCAGCCTACACCGCTGAATTAATGGGCACTTTAGCGATTCAGGTCAATGGTAAATTACGAGGCACGCTCGTTATCCCACTCAACCAAGATCAAGAGCTTATCATACAGCAGGCACAAAAAACAGTTGCCTCATGGTTAGCTGGCAAACAGATTGTGAAAACAATTTATGCTCCCGGCAGAATGGTAAGTTTTGTGGTTCAATAAGGCAGGGAAATTCTTTAATAGATTTTTTGGATAGTTTTTTATTAACATGTAGAGTACACACAGTAACCAAGGGAGTTTATTTATTATGGCGTTTAGTGTTAAATCCAAAAAAAGCGGAAAAATGTACTACTTGCATTCTAAAGAAGTGAAGCTTGCAGGCGACCGCAAGCAAACAATATTTTACTTTGCAGGAGCCGAAGGCGCCAATGCCTTGAATGCATTGCCAGCAGGTTATGAAATTATGGAAAATGCGCGCACCGGACTACCGATGCTTCGTAAAAAGAAATAAATTTTTCTGTGATTTATAAAGGGATGTTGAATTTTGCGATTCAGCATCTCTTTATTTCATACTATTTCTTAGATCTGAATAGATGACTTATTCCAGTGCTGCCTGAATAAGTGAAACAAATAATGGATGCGGCTGAAACGGTTTGCTTTGCAATTCTGGATGAAATTGGCAAGCAATAAAATGCTTGTGCGCAGGAATTTCAATGATTTCGGGCAATCCGCTTGCAACATCTTTACCTGAAATTATCAGGCCTGCCTGTTCAAATATAGCTGCATATCGTGTGTTAAATTCGTACCGATGACGGTGTCGCTCTGAAACAGTTGCTTGCTTATACAACCCTGCTGCGCGTGTAGCAGGTTTTATTTCACATATTTGTGCACCTAATCGCATTGTTCCCCCTTTATGCGTCACCTTTTTTTGATCAGCCATAACATCAACAACAGGCTCAGCGGTTGCCACAAATTCGGTCGAATGAGCAGCCTCTATACCCAAAACATGGCGTGCAAATTCAATAAGTGCAATCTGCATTCCCAAGCATATGCCCAAAAAGGGGATTCCCTGCTCTCGTGCATAACGCGCAGCATATATCTTTCCCTGAATACCGCGATCGCCAAATCCACCCGGGACAAGAAGCGCATCACAACCTTTTAAAGCAGCTTTATACGTATCATGGGTCAGTGTTTCAGCATCGATCCATGCAATAGTAACGTTTACCTGAGTTGCTATTTGTGCATGTATCAATGCTTCTGCAACACTTTTATAGGCATCTTGAAGCGCTACATATTTCCCTACAAGCCCGACTGTTACGG
>JAJZMR010000066.1 GCA_021847535.1 bacterium | reverse complement strand
CATGCTTATTCCTCAAATCATTTACAGCATCAAGCGATTCAAGAAATGTTGTGAATTTTTTAGAATCATGTAATTTAATAGCGGCTACGTTCTTCATTACTTTCCTTGATTAGATAGTTTTTGAATAGCGTAGCCTTTTTGTGTTTTTTTATCAAATCTTTGGATCACTTTATTACAATCTGTTGCGATTGTTCTTCAATCAATGCACCAGTTCTTTCTTAAGATGAAAATGCCTTATTGTTCATTTTTTTGGTGCGTGAGCGCTGACTTTGCGGTAACAGTATTGTTGGGACTCATTAAAAATGTCCGGTAGTTAAACTCATTAGAAATGTCCTGTTTTTCTTATTTCAAAATTCAAGCCATTTCCTCGCCAAGGGTGATTTTTAGGTGGTTTACGAGGAGTCGTCCTCTTACTGGTGATTACCTCATCAACAAAATTTTGGCTAGGTTTTGGGGATTTTTGCTTAACGATTTCTTTAAAATCAAGTGAATTTCCCTTTTTCCACAACGATATGGTGCTATCAAATGCCTCATAAACGTCGATAGTATCATGCGGATATGTCATGACTTGCTGCTTTCTTGCAATAAGTTGAATACATCTATTTTTATAAGAAATAGTATAATCATTATTTAGTTTACGCTGATATTTGTAGCAAAGTATATAATTCAGATTATATCCATCGATGGATCGGTATAAAGAAGCATTGTTTTTAGGTCTTACCTTAAATTTTTCGTTAAAGCTACTGAGAAATTCATCAAGGATAGCATTGGCTTGATCAATCGTCGTAATACTACGCAATTTTAGTTCTTTTACTAATCGATCTTGCAATGTTCTATTTACTCGCTCAACTCGGCCTTTAGCCTGCGGACTTAATGCATATGAAAGCTCCACTTCCAGCTCATCATTCATGCGCTTGAACTGCGTATGCGTAGCATTATTTTTGCTATTATTTACCTTAAAGACTTTCCCTCGATCACAATAAATTTTCATAGGTCGACCATATTTTTTAAGAAATAACCTGTAGGTTTCTGCAACTCCTTGTGTACTTTCTGGTGCAAATCGCGCAAATGTTTCTTTAGTAGCATCGTCTATGAAGACTATAAGCGTACTGTAATCGTTTCCAAACCAGATATGCTCTGAGCCATCCAGTTGCACCATTTCTCCACAATGATGCTTCGGCTCTCGTCGACTTCGTCTCACTGATTTTTTTCTGTTCGGTTCATATACCCCTCGTTTAATAAGTAATCTTCTGACCGTTTCATGATCAATCTTTATGCCATGACGCTCTTCAAGCTTCTCTGCAAATAATGTTGGCCCATAATCACGGTAAATTTCTTCAAATAATTTCACAATATCATCTGCCAATTCTTTCTTTATTCCACGATTTCCCGGGTCGCCGCGTAGCGCATGCTTCAGCCCGCGTGCGCCCAATTCAACAAATCGCTTCAATTTCCTGCCAACTTGCCGCACGCTCAGCGCACACAATTCCGCTACTTTTGCCTGCGTTAGCTTCCCTCTTTTCAGCAATCCAAATAGCTCAATTTGATCGAGTTCTTTTTTACTCATGTTATAATACTCCATGCATGGCTCCCTTTTAGGTTAGTTTTATGGATTTTACACTCACAAAACTAACTTTTTTTAGGGGGCTTTGCCCATCTTTCCTTTTTTCTTCCTTTTACACGACATTTCTAAAAAGTTCATACCGGACATTTTCATAGAGTTTTAACATTTGCGGCAACAGTATTTGACATTAATATTTAAATTTTGATATAATTAAGTTGTTATAGAGGATATAAATAGAGTAAAAATTAAAAAAAGGTATCGTTATGACTATAAAAATGACTATAAAAAAAATTATCACCCTATTGTTTTGTTTGCCTCTTTTGTCTCTTTATGGCATGGGTAGTGCAGGAATGAGGCCCCTCGGGCGACAGCTTGCGCGTTTTTATTATGGTCCTGCAAAAAATGCTTTGCCGAGTCCCCGTAGAGTTGCGATAAAAAATAATATTGCGTTCATGAAGGGGCAAGAACAGTTGCTGAAAGAGCAGCAACTCTTGAAGCAACAAATTGAGGTTGCAAACAATAATATTGCTTGGGGACAATTCGACAGAAAGTGGGCCATAAAGGACAGAGCTGATTTTAACTCTCAAACCCTTGAAGAAATGGATCGAAGAGCTCAAGAGCGAGAACGGTATGAAGAGCGTAAAAAGCAGTGGGAGAAAGAACGTGAACAAGCCAGGGCGGGGCACGACAAGGCTGTCCAGGATTTAAAACGATGGTTACAACTGCGGCTCATGTTAGATACTCTGAAAGCTGCCGGCCTTGCAGCGGCGGCGTCGGCTGGGATCATTGCTGGAGAAAACTTGTTATACGGTGCTGACGATGATAATCCTACAGAAAAAAAGCATTAAGATAAAGGCTATTTTACTGCGAATTTAAAACCATTTTTCATAAAAAAAACATTGAGGAATCAGTTAATTTTTGGTACATTGATGATCCATTTAAAAAAAAATGTACGGGAATGCTGTGGTTACCCAAATTTGGAATGATTTTTTATCTATTGCTCGAGAAGAGGCCGGCAACCCTGTTGTAGAAACTTGGTTTAAGGCCGTCTCGTGTCTTTTATGGGATAATCAAAAAAAAATTCTCTATTTAAAGGCACCTAATCAATTTATTAAAAATTGGATAATAAAAAATTATACTATTTTATTACACACGCATCTTGCCCGGCTATTGAACGAGCAGGGGCTGGTGATTGAGTTTGTTGATGCGGTTCCACAGCCGGAACTTGTCAAAAAAACGTTGGAAGATCCTTCAATTGTTCCCGCTCGAGTTATTCATGCACATGAGGCAACCGTTGCGCCAAACATCGCTGTGGGCCATACTCGTCATAGTCTATCCAAGGGCAGTTCGGCCAATAGGCTTGTTCGCTACGAAAAACAACAACAGCGTGCGACTCTGCATGAGGCGTATACATTTGATACTTTGTTGTTGGGCCGAGTAATTCTCTTGCGTACGCGGCTGCCGTTGCGGCAGCTGAAAAACCAGGTCTGTTATATAATCCTTTTTTTATGTATGGGCCATCAGGGTTAGGCAAAACACACCTTTTGCATGCTATTGGCCATATGATCAAAAAAGAGAATAAAAAAGCCGTTATTGTTTATCAAACAGCAGACCGGTTTGTGCAGGAATTTATTCATGCTATTAGATTTAATAAAACACATTTTTTTGAGTCTAAGTATAAAAATATTGATGTTTTGTTAATGGATGATATTCAATTTATTTCTCATAAAGAGCAGACACAAGAGGCCTTTTTTCATATTTTTAATACATTGCATCAGGCGCGAAAGCAAATTGTCTGCACGAGTGATGCGCTGCCAGGAGAAATGGCGGGGCTTGCTCAGCGCATGCGTTCACGCTTAGAATGGGGATTAGTTGCCGATATTTCTATGCCGACATTGGAAACGAAAATAGCGATTGTGAAAAAAAAGGCTGAATTGTACCAAGAGTCACTCCCGGACAGTGTTGCAGAATCTATTGCTCGGTCAGTGACATCAAGTATTCGTGAACTTGAAGGGGCATTAATTCGTGTCCTTGCTTGTGCATCATTGACACGGCAACCGATCACGCAAGAGCTTGTTGATAAGGTGTTATTTAAAAATACGACTATGCAGCAACGTATTGTTGTCGACTTACCTAAAATAGCACGATGTGTTATGAATCATTTGAGTGTTTCGCTGGCCGAATTGAGATCTGAAAAACGTGATAAAGAGATATCGCGGGCTCGGCATATAGCTTTTTATCTTATGAAAAAGCATACGCATAAATCTTTAAAAGAAATAGGCGCCTTTTTAGCACGCAAGGACCATACAACCGTGCTTCATGCATATGAAAAAATTAATGATTCCCAAAAGAATGACGCCCAATTACAACAAGTTTTAATTGAACTAGAAAAGCTTTTAGAGGTTTAGCGAGTAAAGAGGTGGTTGCGGTTTTGTCTGTAATTCGTTACGTTGTTTTTTACTGCAGCAGAGTTTATTATTAAAAAATTTAAAAGCAAGGCGGGAATAATAGGTAAAAAAATCATTTATTATAAATGGTTCTTTGATGCCGACAAGAGTGGAAAAATGCTCTGTGTCGATAATGACAATTTTTTTAGTTTGTTTGTCGATCATAAAATTATTAACATTTGGGTCTATGCACATGCCTAAAAATTGTGTGATTGAGATAGCTATTTCTCGATCAATTCTATTTAAAAGGCTTAATATTTTTTTTTCCTGGCCATCTTGCGCATCAATAGCATCACAAATTATTGCATACGTTCCAGGCAAAAGCACTTTTTGTGTTGTTCTGCCTATATTTTTTCCCTGAATAACAAAATAACGGTTTTTCTCCGGTTGCCAATACCATTTGCGTGGGGTATCAAGAAGTTCACTCCAGTACCGGTTGCTCTCTATTTTTTTTTGAACAACATTTCTGTTGGCGATACGGGTAAAGCCTGCAAGATAGCGGCTCATGCCACCACCCATAATGAAGAATGCGCATTCTTCAATACCCCTATTAAATGGTTTTATAAAATTTGCTGGGTTTTCCATAAAAAGCTTTACAACAAATGGGTAATCTTTATGCCTCAGGACCATAAGCCCAGCGTGTTTTAAATAGTTATAATCGCGCTGTTTTAAAATATGAAAATTATCCAATTTTTTTATCTTTTTTTTCGTACTTTGCAGCTGGCGAACAAGCTTTTCTAGGTCGTCCGTGAGCTTCACTTTTTCGTATACAAGGCTATTGTCACGGGAAGGGATTTGGCAGGGCAATTCCTGCGCACGCAAGTAAGATTCATTATACACCGTAAAAATAATTGGCTCTAAATGAGAATTGCGTAAATAATACCGGTTTTTAGGGGTATCAGACCAAAAAGTGGTTATTTCAGGGAAAAAGGGGTCCTTTGGGCGATGAATGCTTCTTCTGCAACCGCATAATAGAACAAATAAAGATAAAAAAAGGATATTTTTAAGGCTCGAATGCATTATATTACGGGGTTTAAAAGAACGTATAGTCGTATCTGCTATCAAAATACCATAGAGATCATTTTTATGGCAAGCAGATGGCTTTTCTTGTCGATTTGGGTCATTTGGAGGCGTAAAATGCTTTGATTGGCCTCTATAGCGTTGTTGTTGCTATGGTATTGACAAAAAAGCTCAATAGTTTACTCTATATATTAACAGTAATAATAGGGACTTTAAAAATAAAAAATATATTAATAGGGGGATTCTTTATGAAAATATATAAAATGGTAGCTTTATACACTGCCTTAGCCGCAGGCATGATTTCTGCCTGTGAGCATGAAAATGCTTGCTTTTCTCCAACAGGGTTTTCCCAAGGGGGGCTTGTTAAGGTGAAAAAAAAGAAACTTAGTGCGTACCTTGTACCTGTAATACGCCAAAGTGTACCTGTAATACGCCAAAGTGTACCTGTAATACGCCAAAGTTTGAATGCTCTTACTCATAGCAGCCTTTATAAATATACGGTTAAACCGTCTTTCTCAGTAGTGACGGATCTTGCAGCTTTGGGTTACAATATTGGCAGCCAAACAGTTGATTTTGCAAAAAAACATCCGATATTTACGGCATTTGTAGTCGGTGGCGTAACATATTTGGCCTATAGTAAAATGCACTCAGATGCTGTTATCAAAAATATTTCTCAAGAAGACGCCTTAAAAGCATTTGATGAACTCGATTTGAGGGATAAGATTTACTCTGACCCTTGGATCCGAGCTGATTTTTATCGATTTTTCAAAAGTTTATCACAGAATGATTTAGACAGGGCAAAACAACTAATTGAGGCGCATGCAGCAAAAATGGCAGAAAAGCTGCAGGTTAAACAACAGGAGGCGATAGACAGGGTTGTATCATCAGCCGTTGAGGGGCTGGAGCAGAATCGGTAAGAACAGAATAAGCCCCTTTAAAAATTTCTGCGGGGCCAAAAAAACTTATAACATTCTTCATGGAACCTTCAAAAAAGGCTTTATTACGCAATAATCACAGAAATTTGATTTTTGTAATTATTCATTGCTACACTACCAAGTAAGATGTGCGTAACCCCTTTTTAAGAAGGATTTCCATGAAGAATACACAAAATCTATCCCGGAATAGTCAAGTCTTACTCTCTTTGAGCGCATTACCAGAAAAAATTTTAGCTCTTCATGGAACTGAAAATCTTTCTGAATTTGTTTTGTACGAACTGTGCCATCAGAACTGTTTTGATATCCCTAAGGCCGCTTTTTTTATCGATAACCCAGATTTTAATTGTTTTAAGGGTGTTGCTGGTTACAATAGAGCGGAGCATCAACAGCAAGCATCTTTGTGGGATGACCCTGACCATTTTACTGATTTCATGAAAGAAAATTCCTTTAATAAGAAAGTTCGTTCAGTCAACCAGTGTGCTGTTCAAGGGGGCTGTAAAAAAGCGCATGATTATTTAGATGACATAGCTCATCAATTAGATGTTCGTGAGCTTGGGTACCATCGGTTCCCGGTTAAGCATGGTAATCATGGGGTCTTAGTTTATGATAAACAAGATACCCATCTTGAAGATATGCAGATTTTTGCACGAGGTGCATGTTTTTTAGGTTTTTGCCCGATTTTTTAATATACTTGTCCTTAAGGTCTATTACATTCTCTTAAGGATATGATGTTCGATATTTTTTTCGCATACCTTTTTCTTGCTGGCGGTATCGTCTGTAATAAATATATACTTACCAGCATTTCAGCTGAATTTTTTGTTGCTTTACGCATGTTGATTTCCGGCTTTCTTCTTATGGCGTACCACTGGCATCAGACTGAAAAATTAATGTATGCGCGTATCAAGCAAGACAGATACACGTTGTTACTTATTGCAGCATGCACCACTTTTATCCCTTCGCTTTTGAAAGCTTGGTCGCTTAAGCATATGCCTGCCAGCAAGCAATCTCTTTTAGGAAGCGTTGACCCTTTTATAACGGCATTTCTTGTTTATTGCTTTTTTAATGAAAAATTAACTATGCATAAAATGCTGGGTATGGCCGTTGGATTTTTGGGCGCCTTGCTCGTTCTTTTTTCTAGAACATCCTCTGAGCAGGGTTATGAATTTTTAGGCTCGCTATCATACCCTGAAATAGCTATTTTAACCGCCGTTATTATGAGTCGTTATGGATGGATATTAGTTCAAATTTTGTTACGTAATAAACATTATACGCCTATCCAAATTAATGCCTTAGTGCAAGTTATAGCAGGCTTTTTTTCTTTAATGCTTGCAGGCTATACCAGGCAAATGCATGTCTATAATATCGCGTCATATCCCCACTTTTTAGGAGCTTTCGCTTTTACCGTCTTAGGGGGTAATATCATCGGCTACACTTTGTATGCCTACAGCCTTAAGCATCATTCAGCAACGCTCATTTCTCTTGCGGGTTTTTTGATCCCTCTTTTGGTGGCATTATTTGCCTATATTTTTTTAGGTGAACAGGTGACGCCGACACTCGTGCTTGGTGGATGTGTGATATTTCTTGGACTTCTTATTTTTTATACAGGGCAAAAAAAATCGTATAAAAACTCTTGATATTATAATTGTCTTTAAAATATACTTAAAGTGTAATATAAAAAAATGGAGAGTTAAGGTATGAAATTAGTTAAAAAAAATAAAAAATCTTTTTTTGAAGAATCAAAAGGTAAAAATAGCCGGAAAGACGTTGAGCATTTAGATAAGCGAGAAGAAAAAATGCGTAATAAAGGTTCAAGCATGGGAAATTTTTTACAAGATAAGTGGTTTCCTCAGAGTAAATAAGACGTTTTTAGATGACTTCAAGGCCAGGTAAGGGCAGGCCCCCTAGGTAGGCTAGGGTTGTTCCGCCGCCCGTTGAAAAAAATGTTTGAGGGCCTGTTATATGCCATTGTTGCGCAGCCGTGGTGGTGTCGCCGCCTGCTATAATCGTGTGAGCATCCACATTTGTTGCGCAGAGGTTTAAAATTTCCCGGGTGGACACAACTGTTTCTGGCTCGTCAGAAAAGCCCATCATACCATTATAAACAATAGTACGCATCTGTTGGATAATAGGCTTCCAAAGCGCGACCGTGTGTGGGCCTATGCTTGCAGGTCTATTCTTATAGTAAATGAAGTCTCTTGGGAGCATGACGTGGATAGAATGTTTTTTTGCTATCGATAAAAAATCGGGCAATTGCGCAACTTCACTAACGGCTGGGCCGAGGGCGATGTGTGTCGCTTTGTCAAAAAAATTATAAAGAATGGGTAACTTTTCCACACCTTTTGCTCCTGCCAAGATAATAAGATATGGTTTTTGGGGATCTGTTTTTATCTGTTGTAAGTGATTAAGCTCATCTTCAACATGAAGCCCGATCGAACGGTTTTCCTGTGTAAAAAGACGTGCTGCTGTTGTGATGGATGTTTCATTGCGTTCGAGCACACCAAAGCCATCTTCTACAAAGTAGGTGCAATGGGTCGTTATTTTTTTTGCAAAATCAAGGGAATTGCTGTATTCCTCCCGATAAAATCGTATATTTTCAAGTAAAATAATATCATAATCACCGTTTATGACGGTGGTTATGTCTTCAGGTGTTGTATAGATGCATGAAAAGCCCCGTTCATTAAAAAAATGTGCAAGTGGCTGTGTAGAAAGATTTGATTCAAAACCATGAGGTCTGCCTTTATGAGTTACAAGGGTTACTCGCCCGCCACTTTTTTTGATCCAAGCAAGGGTTGCAAGAAGGCCTTTAAATTTTAAACTTTCAGTAAACAGAAAGGGGTCTTGGTTTGTATTAAGATCAGTCCGCAGAAAAATGCGCTTGTTAAAAAGGGGCCATGAGCGCATGCGCATACGATTGCTGTGCATATTATTCTGCTCCAAATTTTAAAAGATGCGCAACTGAAAAGGTTTGAATGCGTCTGGATGGAATGAGTGATGCAAAAAAGCCTAAAATCATTAATGTTGTAAAAACAGCGGCTATAAGGCCGATATCAAAACTAACGGGAATATGTTCAACATAGTAGGCATCTGGCAGTGTTATGAGTGGATATTTTTGAATAAAATATCCAACTATAATGGCCCCCATAATACCTGAAGCCGTTGCGCCTAGTGTGATAACAGAACCGATAAGAATAAAAATAGAGCTGATAGCATTTTCAGACATACCTAATGTTACATAAAAATAAGTGCCATGCAATTTATCGCAGCAATAAGAGCACACAGAGTCAAAATAATAAATGCTGCATACTTTTCAAGTTCAAGAGCGGAAACAAGAGCGGGATAAAGATCTTTCCAGGTGTAAATTTCAAGATCTTGAAAGCGTGCTTTCAGCCGTTGTACACAATGGTCTATATCAACATCTTTGTGACATTTAATGACAATTTGCGAAACATCAATAGAGGTAAAGAGCTCTTGGAAAAAATCAAGATTACAAAAAATAATCGATGTATCAAATTCTTCTATGCCGGTTTTGAATGTCCCACCGATGCGTGCGCTAGATTCTTGCAGAGTAATTTTCTTCGATTGCAGCTCTTCCGGTAAATAGAGAATGTTTACCAGATCACCTTCTTTCAAAGCAAGTGTTCGTGCAGCTGTTACTCCAATAAGAATATTTTTGTCTGCGATTTGGCCACCCTTATTTTGTGAGTTACAGAGGGTATTAAAGAGGGTGGTTACCTGTGGTTCATGTGTAGGATCGATTCCTATGCAAAGAGAAAGCGGAGAAAATAAGGTCTGTTCTTGATTTGTAATGAGGGCGTGCGCGATTGCCTGAGGGCTTGTAGCTTTAACATCATGGATAAATTCATGATTAATGACTTCAATAAGCTTTTTATAATCGAGGGCGCCTGTTGAACTTTTCATGATAATATCTGCATGGATCCCTTGCAGCTTTTTGGAAGTTTCTTTTTGAAACCCGTTCATAATGCCAACGACAAGTGTCAATGCAAAGCTACCAATGGTCAGTGCTATGTACGATAATTTGACCATAATAGAGAGTGATTTTTGCTGCGATGTATTAAAAACCTGTGCCAATGCAAGTTTTACTATAAGCTTCATCATGAAAAATGCCTTTAATAATAAAATTCTTCTTCTCTTGTGCAAGTATAGCTTCTTTTTTTAGATTAAGGGAGGGTCAATTGTTTTTTGCAAAGGATTTTTATGGAATCGATAAAAAAAATTGTTGTTGCATCTGATCATCGTGGATTTGAGCTCAAAGAGTATCTTATTCATCGCGACCCGCCCTTGCAAACAATTAAAGAACGTATAGTATGGCTTGACGTTGGCGCTTTCACCAATGAGCGGTCAGACTATCCTCATTTTGCCCATCAGGCGATAAAAAAGCTCACACAAGATTCTTTAGATCGAGCAATTTTATTTTGTGGAAGTGGCAATGGCATGGCTATCACTGCGAATCGATTTAAAGGGATTTTTGCATGCGTTGCGTGGAACCCTGTCACTGCTTGCCAAGCACAAGAAGATGACAACTGTAATGTATTAGTAATTCCTGCAGATTATGTCAGCCAAGCAGAAATGTTAGATATCGTATCTGCTTGGCTCAATGCTTCTTTTAAAGGTGGTAGGTATGCTGAAAGACTTGCCCTTATAGATAGCTACTAAGCTAGTTTAATGAGCTCAAGTTTCTGTGCTTCAAGCATGACCGGGTCGATACAGTTGTGATCCTTTGATGTGGCGATAACAATGATCGGAGATGTACAATCGTGACTCAAATATTTTGCAAGCTTGTTAATGATATGGCTATAAACTTCAGGCTTTACCTCTTTTTGTGTATAAATCCAATCAAGATTGTTGATGACAAGGACTGCAGGTCCGAATTCCAAGCAATCGCCAAGAACTTTGTCCAAATTCAGGTTAACGAGTGATGACCCATGTATTTCCACAACGCGCCAGATAGAATTTTTATTTTGCATGCTGATTTCTCCAGCAAGAGCGTAGGCAAGCTTACGTCCATAAGCTAAATCGCCTTCAAACATATATCCCCGCGCAATTGTTAAGCCGGCTGCATGATAGCGATTAAAATGCGCACAATATTCAATAAGTGGCGTGAACATACATTTAACATTTTCATAACCATGTATAGTTGCAAATGATTCTTTCGATTGTTTGGCAGGATATGTTGATTTATGCATTTTGTTCGTGGTTTTTGCATAATAGCTCAGCCATGTCTCTTGTGCATATTTTGTTAATTTATCTGTTGTTGTACGGATCTCTGGCACGAAAAATGCCGATGCTACTGTTTTAAATATCGGGCTACTTATTTCTTTTAAGATGCCATGTTCATCTTTGTCTGAACTTGTTAACCCTTTGACTTGATATTTTGCATCTAAATACTTAATAGTGTAGTGAAGTATCGTGTAAATACCTATAAAATTAACAAATGGCGCAACAAGGGAAATATAGGTTTTCAGATTTGTTCTTTCCAAATAATCTTGCGTGTAATAATCAACCGTTCCCAGTGGAGTTAATTGAAAATCAAAATAACAGATAACAAGTGCTGAAAACTTTTTTTGTAACGTTTGAGCATCGGGCAACAGAATATTTTTTTCCATTTCATGATAGGTTCGCAAACATTTATTTACCTCAGGCGTAACATTAATGCATTGCTTTTCGATGCATGATAATAAAGTATCCATAACGCATTCAAGCGCTTCCGGATGTTCTTTTAAGAGCGATGCAAGCTTATCGAGTGATTCTAATGAGCCACTTTTTGATGAACAGGCATATGGTGCCACGAGTG
>JAJZMR010000069.1 GCA_021847535.1 bacterium | reverse complement strand
CAGGTTGTGCGCGTACGCACAGCCTTTTATATCGAGCCGCTTAAATTGCAACAAGCTTGGCAGGGGACGCTTCCAAGTAACATTATGTTACGTCACGTGCAATATCGCGATGGCGATTTTGGGCTTCATGATGGGATTATTTCTAAGACCTATGATTATTATCTCAGTACGCGTTGCATGGCTCCCTTTTTTACCCGTTACTGTGCATCATATTACCCAATTTTTGATGCGCAGCTTCTTGAGGCAAATTTGCAAATTTTTTTAGGAACACATGACTTTAGGTCTTTTTGCACTGGTGATGATAAGGAAAATACAGTGCGCACAATACATTCTATTACTATCTGCCACCTTAAACGGTATAATCTGTATAGAATCCGGGTGCAAGGACCTGGTTTTTTGAGGTATATGGTTCGTAGAATCGTAGGAGGAAGTTTACAGGCTATGACTATGCAATTGACGCATAAAATTGAAAATGGACCTCTTTTTTTGAAAAAAATATTAGAAGAAAAAAATCCGCGACAACAGTTAAAAACTGCGAGCGCTCAAGGACTTGTTCTACGTTCAATCGTGTATAAGGAAACAAATAATGCTGTATAAAATATTAAATAAAAAAAAATTTTATTTTTCGTTCATATTTTTTTTATTAACGGGATGCTTCAGCGAAAGAACCGAAGGAATCTACCCATACAATGCAAAAAAAGATAGAGATTTTATTTTAAAAAAAACGGCCGAAGACCATTTTTGGCTTATTGCCGATGAAGCTACAGGATACCGTCAACAGGAGACATTGGATACGGGAATACATCCTTTTGTTCACGTCCCTGTACATTTTTACCTGTACTATAAAGATAAAAAGCCCGTAGCCTTTATATCGTATTACTGCGATTCCTCAATTTTTGCAAATATTCAATTTGTGTATGTCGATAAAGATTATAGACGTCAAGGCATTGCAGAAAAGTTGATCACCTTTGTACTCGATCGTTTACGCAATCAGGGTATTCGGTCAGTTGAAATATGCACACGACTTATCAATACAGGCGCACGATCTCTTTATGAAAAGATAGGGTTTAATTACCTATATGACACGGGCAAATACGTCTATTTAACCTATTCATTACACAATGCATAAAAAAAAGGGCCGCTCCAAAAAAAGGAACGGCCCGGTAGCACTTTATTCTATAATTATTTTACTACACTTGTTTTTCAAGCACCCTATTTGCCACTTGTAAACCAACAAAAGCGACTCCAGAAGCGATGCCGATGCCAAAAAACATATTCCCGTAAAATTGTTTCTTTTTTGCTAAAGCTGATAACTCTTCCCTCTTCTGCTTAAACCTTTCTTTTGTTCCTTTATCATCTGCTGCTACGGGCGTTTTTTTATATGCCACGCTCCAGCTCTCCAAATGTTTTGAATCTACCCAATGCACCACACCAAACACAGTTGTTAAAAATGAGGTCGTCAACAATGGTGTGTAAGCCCATTCTAAAACAGCATTGAGTGGGTTAATAAGGGCCGTTAATGCCAAAACAAGCAATAATAATTTCTTCATATTTTTTACCTCAAAAATTATGTGTCTAACTTACACTGATTATGTTACCTTTTTTTCATTATTTTGTCAAGTTAGTAAAGAAAAAAACCATTATACTTAAAGCGACTTTTAAACTTAAGAATGATTTATCGCTTTTATAATAATGTCTTTTACATCAGCAACTGTCTGCATGCCCTTAAGCACATTTTGATCTATTGTCGATTGCCCTGCAACTACAAAATAGACGGGATTCAGGGTATGGGATGGGCTATTATCACATTTATTTTCCGCATTTCCATGATCACCGGTGATAAAAATAGTTCCCCTTAATTGTGTCACAACTGTTTCATAGACTTTTTCAAGCTGAGTATCTAAAAAGCTTAATGCCTTTTTTGTCGCTTGCAGGTTCCCGGTGTGGCCCACCATATCGGGGTTTGCGTAGTTGACCAGGTAAAATAAGGCTTTGCAGTCAAAAAGCGCTTTACATAAAACATCCGTTATCTCTTTTGCCTTCATCTCTGGACTGGTTATAAACGTCATTGGTGAATCGGATGGTATGATTACGCGTGTTTCATTGGGACGAATCTTTTCAGCGCCGCCATTAAAAAAATAGGTAATATGGGCATATTTTTCAGATTCAGCAATAGAAAAAATAGGAATGCCTTTTTGCTCTAAAAAGTCATTCAGCGTCGTCTTACTCAGCGGCGCCGGACAAAGAGCTTCCGACAATCCGTCGGGCATATAATTAACACCAGTTATAAGAAAAGAAAGAAGATTGTTGTTTTTTAGCAGAGCGTACATCTCTCGCTCGCGATCTGCTCTAATATTAACAAAAATACAACCATCACCCTGCTTAATAAAAATCTCATCTATCAGCCTTATTGGTGGTATTATTTCATCATACATTCCCTGGGCATAATAATCAGCCAAAGCATCTTGCCAGGATGCGTATACAGCCTTGCCAGCTATTGCAAAAATATTATACCCCTTTTGTACCCGCTCTTTATTTTGATTCCTGTCCATCGCGTATAGCCGGCCCTGAATCGTTGCAATAGGAGCATCTATTTTTTCTAAAAAGGTTGCCGCACTCTTTTGCGCAACATCACGGCCATCAAGAATTGCGTGTACGTAAATTTTTCTAATGCCGTAATATCGAGCGGCCTTAATAGCGGCATTAATAAATTCAATCCTGCTATGCGAGCCACCATCTGAAGCTAGGCCCAAAATATGTAAGGCATTGCCTCCAGCGGCAAGTGCTGAAAAATGTGTCTTGATAATTGGCAGATGAATGAATGCATCATCTGCAATTAACCGGGTCAGTCGTGTCAGCGGCTGTTCAACTTTTTTTCCAGCACCCAAGGTAAAGTGGCCGACAGCCGAATTACCAGGAACACCGGCAGGTAGCCCAACCGCGGTCCCTGATGCTGCAAGCGTCGTCCATGGATAACGTGCTATTAAAGAAAAGAAAAATGGCATATTTTCAGCAGAAATGGGATTACAAGGGGATAGACTTGCATATCCAAATCCATCTAAAATAATAAGTACAACTGGTTTACTTTTGCTGTTCATAGAAATAAACTACTTTTTATGATAAGGTTGTCCTTGTTAAGAGTATTGCTCTATTACAGCTTAGAAAGATTTATCATGAAAAAAAACAAAAATATAATAATCGGATCACTTATGCTCCTATACACTGTTTTTCAGACCGGATCACTCCATGCAATGAGCACCATTAATAATGCAAGCGATGACCAATATGATATTGAATTTCTTGATCTCTGCCAAGAAGATGTATATAGCTTCGACCCTAACTGCATAGAAGAGGAACCATTTATAGAGTGCCTTTACGAAAAAAATCAAAATGCACAAACAGACAGTTCATGGCTAAATTTTTTACAAAAGACTGGTGAACGCATAGGTATACATGTTTTTTTGGCATATATACATATCAATGATATGTGCACCAATTATTATCAAAAATTAAAAAACAATTTAAAAATACTCACACAAAAGCGCTAAAAAAATGGCACCGCTGCATCATGGCCACGAATTTTCTCTTTTTTTCGATTCAGCCCAAGATATCGCTGTTCATGATTCAGCGAAAACAATAACTATAATCTCTCCCGAACTGATACATCGCATCACGAGCGTATTACGATTAAAAACTGGTGAATCGATTATTTTTTTTGACAAAATCCAGAGCTTATCGCTTACGATTACTGATATTCATAAAAAAACTATAACCTGTATACTCAATGAACGATTGCCCATTGCTATACCATGCCCATCGATTACATTAATGCTTCCCCTGCTTGAGCGGGACGCTCTTGAAGAGGTTATCTACATGGCTGTTGTATATGGCGTAAAAACCGTTCAATTACTTATCAGTGAAAAAAGTAGAAAAATATATACACAAAAAGATCATCAACGCCTTTACCGCATCGCCCAGGCCGCCAGCGAGCAATCAAAGCAATTTTACCAACCACAGATCGAACAACCTGTTGCCCTACAAAAAGCTATTCTATCGGTAGAAACTGCTTACAAAAATTATAAAAAATTATGGTGCGATATAGCAGGCGGCCCTATTTTGAAAAATCGTGCATTAATCGCTGAACAAGAGAGCTACCTTCTTATAGTAGGGCCAGAAGGGGATTTTACCCCTGAAGAAAAAATATTACTCAACCCACCGTTTACGCCAGTAAAATTGACTAATACGGTACTGCGGGCTCGTGATGCCGCCAGCCTTTTAATGGGCATCGTCCGCGTTTAACGATTTGTCGCCATTTTTGCTGAATATTCCTTCATGTAGACAGGCATTACCTGCTTCACGCTGTTCGCGCCAGCAGACCATTGCCTATATGCATACTGCGCAATCATATCAATTGATGCTTCATAGGGGTAATCATGCAGCAAGACTGCTCTATCCCCAAGTACATGCTTTATTTTTTCATGATGCAAAGCGACGCCATTGCCTATATACGTTACCGGTTGTGTAATGGATGATGCCTGGTTGTGTAAAAAGGCATCAATATTTTGGCATGACAATGATGACCCTTGACCCACATACACATCGTCACAAAAAGCGTTAAGGAGCACGGTATATTCTGGATATAGATTACTTAAAACCTCCAACCCATTAACGGCAACCAGCGGCAATCCAGCGGCAAAAGCGATGCCATTGCTCGTTGTAACCCCAACCCGCAACGTGGTAAATGGTGCCGGACCAGCGTGCACACCTATAAAAGAAAGATCTGCAAAGATTAATTCGTGGCACTTCAAAATATCTAAAAGTGTTATAAACAAAAAGCCACTCACCATTTTTTTGTCGAGCGTCTGAATACTCACAGCTTGAGTACGATTATAAAGACCAATAAAAACTGATTGGTAACCACTATGTATGATCAAATAAAATTGAGAAGATGACATATGTATTAATTTCGGTTATTATTCTTTTGTTGTTGGTAAAAGATACTAAAGGCGTCAAACTCGATAGTTTTTTCCTTCTTGACCATTATTTTACCACAGTTCAAGCATTTCCAGCCATCAAAGTTTAAAAAATGATCGAAAAACGATTGGACGACCATAAGTCCATTACATTTTGAACACTTCATACGCATCTCCTTCTTTGGTGACAGCGTACTTGAAGGAGAGCTTCCTTGTCAATTATTAGATTTTTTTATTTTTACCCTCTATATTTTTAGGCACAAAACAGGTTAAAACCCTTTAAATCATATATATTTGTAAAAACCTAAAGTGTTCATTTTTAAATAGAATTTTACAGTTTTTATATTGTCTGAATTTACATATTTTTCTGCATTGCAAGATACCCCAAATAAGAATCGAGTATGAATGCTGCAGCAATAGCATGCGATTTTAATTTTTCTTCTCTTGTTCGAGCTGGGCTTGCAGTCTGTGCCCGCTTACTACTCAGCCGCTCATCCCATAAAATAAAAACAGTCTCTGGAAAATTCTTTTCAAGCTCAGCGTGAAGTGTAAGAATTTTTTTAGTCTGCTCACTTTCTGTTCCACGCATAGTTTTTGGATACCCAATAATAATAGTTACGGGACGTTGTTCTACAATCAGCTTTGAAACTTCCTTTTTGTAATCTGCAAAAGGGACAGTTGTAAAAGGCTTTGCAAGAGTGCGCGTTATATCAGAAAGAGCGATTCCCACCCACTGGTCACCCATATCTAACGCCGCAATTTTGCCCTCTTTACTTGTATACATCAGGATATCCTTGCTATAATGATACATGTTGTAAACTTAAAAATATTTTCTACAAAAGTTTATATGAAAATACAATTATTGCCAGCTGCATTAATGTTTATGCAGAGCGTCTACTCAATTTCCCAAATAGATCTATTCCTATTAAATATACTGAATTCGGAAAACTTAACATCTTCAATAACGCCATTAAATCATACATATGAAGATTGGAACCAAAATAATTTTGCGATTGTGTACCCGTTAAATAGCAGTATTATTACCGGCTATATAGCTCATGCGCGATCATTTCGTGACATGCCAGAAAGATTCGAGATCGGTTTTATAAAAAATGGACCAGAAGTGCTCGAATTACCCATAGCAACAAATTGGGAAAATAAAAACGAAATAAACAGGAGAATCAGCCGTCCTGGACGACACCGTGCTATAAAGACGATTTTTCTTATTTATCGCGAAAATATAGGCGCAGCCATCGATAGATTTAAAGAAGTTTTTCTCTCTATGAATCGAGCAAACGACAACCACATAACATTGCTCACCAAGAGTTTTGCTGATTCAGAAAATGAATCGGAAAAAAATTGCTTGGCTATCAATGTCCTAGATGAAACAACAAGCCTGACCATCATGCCTATATCTTAAAGGCCGCCAGGATCAAAACCTGTACTTTTACAATATGGGCATATCATTCACGCGCAAAAAAGCGGGCTATTGCAATAAAAAAAATAAGCAGCTAAATATTGATTTAAAAAAAGACATAATGATACAATAATATAAAGTAGTTTATATAGTTAAAAACGAAAGATGCTTCATGAAAAATAGATTTATAAGAATTCATCTGCTTGCAGTGCTTGTTTTTTCCTCTCATACTGCACTTAATGCACCAGGCATTATTAGCGCAGATGTAGTGAATAGCCAAGATCTCTCACAGGAGATACAAACCCTTGTAAAATCCCGAGCAGCCTGGCAATTGAATCGTCATATCATAGTAAATGGACTAGGTCCCGCTCTTATCACCGGCTTTATAATCGACAATATCCCCTCACAAACAACCCATGAACCCCTTATTGCTATCGTTATGGCAGAAAGCGATTATGCTCGTGTAGAAAATGCCACCGCGCAAACCATTAAAGATTTTAACAGGAACATCCTTGACGCTATCAATGAGACATTTCCGGGCGGAACTCTTGTAACAGCATTTCTTGTTTATGATAAAATTTTGGGCCAATCTGCGCAGCATTACGTGAATGAATTTTTTAAAAGCAAAGACTCGCTTGGAGAAATATATACAATCGAAAAAGGCTTTACCCGCGCAAAAGATTCTGCTGGAAATATAGATATCGAAAAAATTTATAATTTGCATATTTCAATCGATCCGTCAAAACCTGATAAAATCATGGAGCTCAAAATCTATTAAGGCCCAAGGGCTGAAAACTACAAAAATGCATTTTTAAATGACCAAATGGCAAGCTCATTTCCGGCAGGATCATTTATGGTAAGAGGTTTTACAAAAAAATCAGGGTAAAATTATAAACTTATTATGAATATCTTTGATCCAGATACTATGAAAATATATGAATATTAAAATAAACAGATCAAAACTTCACTATTTACGCCAGTTATGTATCTTTAATGATAAGATTAATTATTTTTAAAATCTCCTCTATAGGGTTCACCCCCTTATGGGAAAGAGGTACAGGAGTTATTCATGACATACCAAGATTTGGATGTTTTTATAAAAAACTGCGGTGAATTTTTGTGGGGTTGGCCCCTGATTATAGCTATCATGGCGGTCAGTCTTATCATGACCATAGCTTTTGGTGCTATACAGTTTCGCTATTTTCTTCGTTCCTGGAAATATCTTTTAACGCCTGACACATCGTCATCCGCCCAAGAAAATTATATAACGCCCTTTCAGGCTTTTATGAATGCACTGAGTGCAAGTTTAGGCAACGGAAGCCTTGCTGGTATGGCAACTGCTTTATATAGCGGTGGTCCGGGTGCTGGATTTTGGATTCTCTTTCTCGGCTTTTTTTTGATGGCTATCCGTTTTGCAGAAGTATATGCAAGCACTGCATTTACTGAAAAACAACCAACGGGTCTTATTCGGGGCGGACCTATGGTCTATCTTAAGCGAGTGCCTGGCGGATCGTGGTTGCCTCATTTTTATGCATTTTTCTGCCTCATGCTCACTTTTGTAACAGGCAATGCAATGCAATGTAATTCTATAGCACTTGGTTTGGTAAAAATGACCTCGTGGAATATTTATGTACTCGCGTTTTGTATGTTTTTATTTTTATTGTATATCATGGTTGGTGGGGCTCAACGTATTATACGCGTATCTGACGCGATAACTCCTGTCAAAGTCGGTCTTTTTTTTATAGCAACTCTCTTTGCTCTCTTGTACAATGTCGGATCGCTTTGGCACGCATTTATTATTATGGCAAGGTACGCCTTTACCGCACAAGCGGCAAAAGGCGCTCTTTTGGGATACACGATGCAAAGCGCACTTCGATTTGGAATAGCACGTTCAATTAATGCTACAGAAGTTGGGCTTGGCACATCAGGAATCATATTCGGAACAACAGGAACAAAAAATCCTGTTCAAAGCGGCATCATTTCATTGGCCACAACGTCAATAAGCAACTTTGGCGTCTGTTTTTTACTTATGTGGCTTTTTGTTGCAACAGGTGCATGGCAGAGCGGTTTTAGTGATATCCGCATGACCATTTTTGCCTACGAAAGCATTTTTGGATCATTCGGTGGATGGATCGTTAATAGCCTCTCTATGATGTTTGGGATTGGTTGTGTCATAGCCTATGCCTATATAGGGCGCGAATGTTGGTCCTTTCTGACCAAGGGTAAATATCTTACGCTTTACGGATTAATTTTCTGTCTCATGGCTTTTTTTGGAGCACTGGTTGAAGTTCGTATGTTATGGAATGCCATCGATATTGTAAATGCTGGCTTAATTATAAGTAACTTGTATGGCCTTATGTGGCTCATGCCGGAAATTCAAAAAGGAGTACGCGCTTTTTATGTACATGATAGAAAACACCATTAACACTCTCAGCGACTTTTTATGGGGATGGCCTCTTGTTTTGAGTATTTTAATAGTCAGTATTTGCATGACTATTGCATTGGGATGGATTCAAATACGCTATTTCAAAAAATCTTGGTATTATGCAATTCACCCTACCGAAAAAAATCCACAGAATACCGCATATATAACACCTTTTCAGGCCTTCTTAAACACACTCAGCGCTAGTTTGGGTAATGGAAGCGCTGCAGGTATGGCAACCGCAATTGCCTCTGGTGGCCCAGGAGCAGCTTTTTGGATCTTTATCGTTGGTTTTTTTGGCATAGCGCTTCGTTTTGTCGAAGTGTATGCAAGCAGTCTGTTTGTGGATGAAAATTCACAGGGTGTTTTTCGTGGTGGCCCGATGGTCTATTTACATCTTGTACCAGGCAAAAAATATCTACCTGTTCTATACGCTTTTTTTTGTCTAGTAACAAGTTTTGTGGCAGGCAGTGCAATGCAATGTAATTCAATGGCGATCAGCATAGAACATTTGACTGGTTTTAATAAGCCATTTATAGCATTTTGTTTATTCGGTCTTGTTGCCTATATCCTTTACGGTGGCGCCCAAAGGGTTATTGCCTTTTCTGATAAAATAATTCCCCTTAAGGTTGGGCTTTTTTTCAGCTGTATGGCGGCACTGTTATGGTACCATGCATATGCACTTTTTCCGGCGCTTATTCTTATTATGGAGTATGCATTCACTTGGAAGGCAGTTGCTGGTGCCGGCATGGGATATACTATACAAACAGCATTGCGCTATGGCATTTCACGTTCAGTCAGCGCAACTGAACTTGGGTTAGGGACATCTGGTATCTTGTTTGGCGCAACAGGGGGCAAAGAACCTTTCAAAAATGGCATTATGTCGATGGCCTCATTAATGATTAGTAATCACCTGGTCTGCTGCTTAATGTTACTTGTTTTTGTGGCAAGTGGAGTATGGGAAAGTGGCCTTACAAGTACGGCCTTAACAAGTGCAGCGTTTGAAACGCTGTTCGGGGTCTACGGAAAAATAGTCGTCACGCTTCTTTCAATTTCTTTTGGTTTAGGTGTCTTGGTTGCTTATGCGTATATTGGTCGCGAATGTTGGACATTTTTAATGCCCTCGATTTCCCCGTCATGGTACGCTTTTTTATACGCCTGCATGGTTTTTTTCGGCATATTTGGCACAGTATCAGTTGTCTGGTCTGCTGTGGACATAGCAAACGCCGGAATGCTTATTATGAATCTTTATGGGTTAAGTATACTTATGCCTTTTATCATGAAAGCGGTCACATGTGACGAGCAACGGCTAAAAAATCATAGCGGAAGTACGAGTGGCGGCAACATGCCGACACTATTTAAAGTAGCGTGTCACACGGATAATGTCGGCCCGGGGTCAACCTTTGTTGCCATTGCTGGCACAAAGTCTGATGGAGCACAATTTATTCAGAAAGCGATAGATCATGGTGCAGAGACTATTGTTCTTGAGCACAATGCATCCCTGGACCCTGCGACAGAACAATTATTAAAAACGGTCTCAAGCTATCGCGTTGAAAATACACGCAAAGTATTGGCCGAATTAAGCGCTCACGCTTATAATCATCCTGCAAAAAAATTAAAAATTATTGGCATAACAGGTACTAAAGGCAAAACAACGACAACCTTTATTATGGAGCATATCTTAAAAACAGCCGGGTACAAAACTGCACGGCTCAGTACCGTGAGCAATGCTATTAACGACCAGACCTATGTAACGCAATTAACAACTCAGCAGCCAGACTATCTCCATATGTTTTTTGACAAATGTGTACATGATGAAGTTGAATGGGTCGTTATGGAAGTGGCGGCTCAAGCAGTATCAATGTCTCGCGTGCATGGCATTGAATTTGATGCAATTATTTTTACTAATTTTAGCCGAGAACATGGAGAATTTTATGCAACGCAACAAGACTATTTTGCCGCAAAAGCGGCATTGCTTAAACAATTAAAAAAGAATGGCCATCTGGTTCTTAATGGTGATGAACCACTTGTTAGATCACTCCGTTCGCTCTGCGCCCATGCCTTGGTCAGTTGTATGCAGGATATAACAGTTATCGGAGTATCACGTGCTGGCATAAGTTGCTACATCGATCAATTAGTCTTTGAAAATAGTGCTTTGCTGGGCGCCTTTAATATGCATAATATTTATATGGCATTTATGCTAGCTCGCGCGCTTAATATCCCAGCACATGTTACACAAAAAAGTATATCAACTTTTGCTGGTGTCCCAGGTAGACTTAATAAATATTCATTAGCTCAAGATATTACCGCTTATATCGATTACGCACATACGCCATCATCTATGAAAGCAGTCCTTGAAACGTTACGGGTGGAAACGGCGCAACTTATTGTGGTTTTTGGTGCTGGAGGCAACAGAGACGTCGTCAAAAGGCCTATAATGGGTGCAATAGCGGCAACCTATGCAGACCATATTATTTTAACAACTGACAACCCGCGCCATGAAGAGCCTGAAAGAATTATTGAGGACATTGTAGCGGGAATCCCTCAAGATTGTGTGCAAAAAATTTGTAAAGAACCTGACAGAGAAAAGGCGATACGGCTTGCACACTCCCTGGCAGGCCCTGGCGCAATCGTGCTACTGCTGGGCAAAGGGCCTGATGAATACCAAATTATCCAAGATAATAAATTTTATTTTAGTGAACGAGAGATTTTAAGGTCTCTTTAAAGACAATAATCAGCGCAAATGTACACTTACTTAACAAATGCATCATCTGAAAGCCAGCTGCCACCCCACAGGTGATTGGCGTATGACTCTGACTTGACCCATTTTGTTTTTTCTTCGACCTTTTCATAATACCCCATAGGGTACAAAAATGAGCTTGGTAACGCTATGACAGCATCAGAGCATGTAGGTGCCATACGGTGAAAAATGAGGGTAAAAAAGAATGGACCTGTCCGCAAAACCACCGGTTCGGCCGTTTTACGTTTTTTACCAATTTCATGAATCGCCTGTTTGAGCAAAGGGTGTCCGGGCCGCGAGCCGATAATGCCAATACCCAGTTGAACATGACCGGTATCAAGTGGCTGGATACCTATATAAAAATCATACGCTTGATGCAGCATATCAAAGGGCTTATAACATTCATAATCTGTATCAACGTAGACACCGCCAATACGATGTAAAATCTCATAACGAGCGATATCAGAGCGCTCACCATAATTAACGGCAAAATCATACATCTCACGATTTATTAAACCAAAATCATCAATTTCTTTTTCAGTCCATAGGCGATATTCCCAGTCAGGATTAT
>JAJZMR010000081.1:12070-12629 GCA_021847535.1 bacterium | reverse complement strand
AACAAAAAATGCTAATTTGGTAGCAAATAATTAATCATCACTCTGTTTTTTAATGCAATAGCGCGTACCAAAAAATGCTGCGCACAAAAAAGCACTGCTCAAAAATGTTACGCGTGGGCTTTCAAGATCAGCAAAATAAAATACCGCAAAGGTGGTAACAGGCCCGGCAACCCTGTCAAAGATTTGCAACTGCCGCTGTTTAGGGGGCTCGATGTCACTTTCACACGACAGAGCCCCGCCCGTGCTGATACTTACGTTTAAAAATAACATTATGACAAAAAATAGAGTTTTCTTCATGAGATGTCCCGCATATAACCTAGTTTTATTGAACCAAACGGATCATGTATACCATTCACAACAGATGCGAAATATCCGCGATCAAAAATTTTCTCTGCCCATATAACCCACTCATAGGCACGCCTGCATTCAATAACCCTTCGCGCACATTTTTGCTGCTCAAGCCATTTACCCTTTTTTAAACAAAGCTCGCGCGATAAAATATCATGCGCACTCTGCTCATTCATCAAGATTTTTTTTTCCTCTTGCAACATCACCGCCG
>JAJZMR010000081.1:0-12055 GCA_021847535.1 bacterium | reverse complement strand
ATACATGATCTCTCCTAGATAGTGCCCGAGTTGATAACTCGACAAATAGACTGCCACACACCCAACAGCTGCCCAAGCAATAGCTTTGTCAAATTCAGGTGGCAGACCATCATCATTTGAAATAGGCAACAGCACGACCATATAAGTTAATAAAAATAAGAGCGATAATTTTTTATACATCAGACATTCACTTTTGACACGGTTTTGAATTAAACGTACAATCTCTTAAGTATAAGAAACAATCTTATTTTTTTCCACCCATGACACCCAGACAAAAACAATTCTTTTCCGCCCTGCCCTCTTTATGGCAAGCCCCCTTACTATCTACGTGCAGCAAGCCAGAAATTGAAAGGCTTATCGCTTTTCTGCAAGAGCGTGAAACACAAGGGGCTACCATATATCCAGCCAAACAGAATATTCTAGCAGCATTACGGGCGACTCCCTTTGATCGTGTAAGCGTTGTTATTGTTGGACAAGACCCTTACCACGGGCCAGGGCAAGCCCATGGACTAAGCTTTAGTGTACCGCAAGGCATGCCGCTACCTCCATCACTTAAAAATATTTTTAAAGAACTCAAGCGTGATATCGCAGCAACTCAGCCTCAAACAGGTAATCTTACCGCGTGGGCAGACCAGGGTGTCCTTTTATTGAACGCCCTCCTGACTGTCGAAGCAGGCAAACCTGCAAGCCATGCAGGCAAGGGATGGGAAATATTTACCGATGATATTATAGAGGCCATTCTTGGCCGCGCGCACCCTACCGTTTTAATGCTCTGGGGTGCTTATGCCCAAAAAAAGGTTGCTCATTTAACAACACAGCTCGACCTTTCGCGACATCTTATACTCAAAGCAGCTCACCCGTCACCTCTTTCGGTAAGAGGATTTTTAGGATGCAGCCATTTTTCGCAGGCAAATGCATTTTTAAAAAAGCATGGGCTGCCTGCGATTTCATGGAATTTATAATATTTATAATAAGGTGATATCAAGCTTACTTAACTGCAAGCGCTACAAATTCAACGCGTCTGTTAGGTGCTTGCTGCTCTTTGTTTCCGTGAGGCACAACACACATTTCATTTCCGCGACCAACAATGGAAAGTTTTTTGGCCGGGATACCATTTTTCACAAAATAATCATAGACAGATTGCGCACGCTTTTCAGAAAGCTGTAGATTATATTCTGGCGACCCTGCATATTTACAAGCATGCCCTTCGATGCTGATTCTTTTGCCCTCAGCAATCATTTTTTTTGCACGCGCCATATCATTTTCCAATGCGCCCGTTTGAGCTGGCTTCATTGTTTTTTCATCAAACTCAAAATAGATAGGCATGAATCCATAACGTGATTGGTCTGCAAGTAAATCTGCCTCAGACTCATCAACCAATTCGAACCCAGCTTGAGCACCAAAAGCAGATTCGTCTTCATCGATAACAAAAGCATCAAGATCTCCATCAAAAACGGAAACAATCTTCTGATCAGAAATAGGCTTATTATCAACATAATTTTCTGGAACAACGGTATAATTTTTTTTCTTCTTACCACAAGCCGGAGTCCCCAGACAAACCATCACCAGACCAAAAATAACACCAAATTTCAAATTGCTCATAAAAAACCTCCTTAATTCAGAAAAAATGCTTATTGCCAGACTTTATCATATTTTTTTTTACTTTTCTACTTATTCTTTTCCATATAGGATAGTATACTATAAGTAAAAGAATTTATTGATCACTTTATAGTGATCACGTATGGAAATATATGAAAAAAATTTTAATTAATGATGCGCTTTGGCAAAAACGTATAGCCATTATGCGCCACGACCTTTTGCAAAATATCTATTTCGACACACTGACAAGTAATAATCTTGAACGCTGTTATTTTAAGGGAACCGTAACGCGCTTATTGCCCGGCATACAGACGGCCTTTGTAGATATAGGCCAGGAACGTGCTGGTTTTTTGCACATTTCTGAAATTGATCGTGAATTAGCGATCAAGCGACTAGGTGAGCCTGATGCATATCAAGACACACCGCATGATGATGAAATTGATGAAACAACGACCGCTTACTCTGCAGAATCATTATCAAAACCGATCAGTATTGATAAAATATTCAAAGAGGGCGAGCATATTTTAGTTCAGGTTATCAAAGAGCCTATTAATGAAAAGGGCGCCAAGCTTTCAACCTGTTTTACCCTCCCTGGGCGTTTTATTGTACTGATGCCGAATATCCCTCGTATTGGAATATCCAAAAAAATAGAACAGCGCGAAGAGCGTCAACGATTAAAAGAGCTTCTTTTGAGCCATCTTCCCAAGGGAATGGGGGCTATTATTAGGACAACCAGTGATGGACAAGAGGCCAATGATATTATACAAGATCTCAATTATTTAGTTGACACATGGCATGAAATATCTAATCGTTATCAAAAAGCCGATCCAGGGCAAAAGGTTTACGAAGACATTGAAATGCATCTTCAAATTGTACGAGATCATCTTGATAAAGATGTTGAGGCAATTATATGCGATAGTAAGCAAGTTCAACAGAGCGTGTATAAGTTTGTTAAAAATAGCGCTCCTGAATACGCACGCATAGTTAAGCTCTATGAAGGCGATGTTTCCCTTTTTAAGTACTTTGACGTTGAAAAACAAATAGAAGCAGCTTTGCACAAAAAAGTACATCTTGATTCAGGGGGCTCTATTATTATCGAAAGCACCGAAGCAATGACGGTCATAGATGTTAATAGTGGTCGTTACACAGGTAAAACAAGCCTTGAAGATACTATCCTAAAAATAAATCTCGAGGCTGCCCAAGAGGTTGTCAGACAATTGCGGCTACGCAATATTGGCGGGCTTATCGTTATCGATTTTATAGATATGGCTATACATCAAAACAGACAGCGTCTTTTTAAGTTCTTAGAAAAAACACTCAAAGAACGGGATAAATTTCAATCTGTTGTTTTACGTGTTTCTGAATTTGGCCTTGTCCAAATGACACGCAAGCGGTCTGGTAAAACGCTTGGACAGCAACTTATGCGTGAGTGCTCGGAGTGTCACGGCTTGGGAATGGTAAAATCTCTTGAAACTGAAAGTTATACTATTTTGCGCCATCTTGAAGAAGAACTTCGCGCAAAAAAATTACCTCATCTTATAACGCTTTCGGTACATGTGCAGGTTTTTAACTATCTGACTCATTACCAATACAATGCATTACTCGCGCTTGAAAAACAATTTAATTGTAAAATAACACTTGCGACAACCGAATATGCCGAACAGAAAAGATTTACGCTTGAATAGCAGTTATTGAACAGTTATATCAACTGTATAGTTTTTTGCATCTTGTAAAAGTTTCGCAACAAGATCCTTAAGAATGGTAGAAAACCGTGGCTTTTCGAATTTTTTCAGATTAAGTTTACATTGCCCATAAAAATCTCGATCAACCAGAACTTTGTCGATCAGGTAATCAAGCTCCGATAAGTTATTTACTGCAAGGCCAAATCCATTTTCTGTAATGAATTTGACATTGAATGCCTCCCACATTACGGCACGCGCCGTGCAATCAAGAAGCACCGGAACCTGGGCATGGACCGCTTCCATAACACTCACCGTGCCACACTTTGTTATAAGTAAATCTGACATCGCCATAATATCAGGCATCTGGTCAGTAAAACCTATGATAGAAAGCGTTACATTGTAGGGGAGTCGAATTTTTTCAATTTTCTTACGCAAAGCTTCGTTACGCCCAAGACAAACAATGACATGTAAGGCATGCTTACTATGCGAAAGTTTTTTCACATAATCATATGTTGATGATGATCCTGCTGCGCCCATCAGCACCGTTATGACAGGCTTATTAAGGGGTATTCCAAAATCATTTTTAAGTTTTTTAATGTTCTTTTTTACAAAAAACTCTTCCCGTATAGGAAATCCTCCAACAACCAAGTTTTGCTTAGGAATCCCACCAGATTCAATAATTTTTAATATTCCAAGATGATCAAAAGGACTTATATAGCGATATAATGGATAATGAAGGTTCGACTTTTCCATTCCGATAACAAACATACTATTATCAAGGTCGGTAGGCACAATAATAAGTGGAATACCTTTTTTTTCTGCAACTGCAAGCAATGAATAATTAACAACAGGTATAACAGAGATCATGAGATCTGGCTTATTAATATCAAGAAAGTCTGAAATCAGCTGTTGCATACGCTTATCCTTGCGCGGCATGTTATATTTACCATAAGAACAAAGCGTATTAGTAAACCAGATATACCTATTTGTTATGAAATAATTATATAAATCTTCAGCAGACGAATATTCAAAAGAAAATTGCCGTACAAAATCAAGTGGCGCGAGAACATCACGCAAAAGGTAGACGTCAACAACTTCATATTGGTCTTGCAATATAGAACGAACTGCATGGGCCGCAGACATATGACCACCTCCACCACCACTGGTGAACGTTATCACACGCTTTTTATAAATTTGCTCCCGCTTTTCTTCCGTAAAAACACTTTTTTTATAGGGTTTAGGACGCCTACAGGCAGGCAAAACAAGAATGGCTGCAAAAATAAATAAATAGAATTTTTTATTAAATATATCCATACGAATTAGATTATAACCGATATAGATTTTTTTGACAAATCGGCCCAATATGAGCTCTGGATTATTTAATATTGGAAAATAGATACATTAAAATAATTTGATAACAGTAAGTAAAAAATTGCATATGTATAAAAATTGACAAATAAGTACTTAAATTCATTTAAAAAAATACAAATAGAAAGATCAAATTTAAGCCCATATGCCGTTTGCTAAAAACAATAGATATGCGATAATAAAAGCAATTATACGTATTTTATAAATAAGGGCATAGTGTGGCTGAAAAACAAAATCTCATAGCAGGTTATGAGACCGTTATTGGTATAGAGGTCCATGTACAATTAACAACAAGAAGCAAAGTTTTTTGCTCGTGCCCCAATGTTATCAGCCATGACCAAAATTCAACCATCTGCCCAATTTGTTGTGGCCATCCTGGCGTATTGCCTGTTCTTAATAAGGAAGTGGTAAATAGAGCGATCATGGTCGGCCTTGCAACTAACTGTACAATAAACGAGCATAATTTTTTCGCTCGTAAGCACTATTTTTACCCAGATTTACCTAAGGCTTATCAAATAACCCAAAGTAGCGAGCCTATTTGCAAAAATGGGTTTCTTGAGATCCCCCTGGAAGATGGCACTTTTAAAAAAATTAGAATTAATAGAATTCATATTGAAGAAGATGCAGGAAAAAATTTGCATAGTTCATTGACTAACGAAAGTTATGTTGATTTGAATCGTGCAGGAACCCCTCTTTTAGAAATCGTTACTGAGCCTGATATTTCAAGTCCTTATGAAGCGCGAACATACCTGAAAATGTTACGCACAATTATAACCTATTTGGATGTTGGAACAGCCAATATGGAAGAAGGCGCCTTTAGAGCAGACACGAATATCTCCATCCGTAAGCCCGACATGCCGCTTGGCACCAAGTGCGAGCTAAAAAATATAAATTCATTTAAATTTATTAGCGATGCAATTGAATATGAAGTTGCACGCCAAATCGGGCTCGTTGAAAATGGTCAAAAAATTATTCAAGAAACACGCTTGTGGGACATAAAGAATCATAAAACGATAACCATGCGCACAAAGGAAGAGGCTGCTGACTACCGCTACCTACCCGACCCTGATCTACCGCCGCTTGCAATAGACCAGGATTGGATAGCAACTATACGCAAGACGTTGCCTGAGTTACCCCGTGACCGCTATCAACGGTACCTGTCACAAGGGCTATCGGCATACGAAGCTGACATAATCGTAAGCGATAAAGATTTGGCTCATTATTTCGATCAAGTACAAAAATTTACTAAAAGTCCTTTAGTTATTAATTGGGTATTGCGAGAACTTATGGCGTTTGTTAAAGAAGAAAAAGTTACTTTTAATACCTGCCTGATCACGCCACAATTATTAGCAGAGCTGGTTACACTTCTTGAAAATAAAATTATTAATAATCGAGCAGCCCAAGAAGTTTTTGAAATTGTTGCCCAAACAGGACAGTCTCCTGAACAAGTTGTAAAAGATAAAGGACTCGAACAAATCGGATCACCCGAAGAGATTGAAAAAATTATTCAAGAAATTATCGCAGCAAATCCGGAAAACGTTGCACACTACAAATCAGGAACAAAACCAAAGCTTTGGGGGTTCTTTGTAGGTCAAGCAATGCAAAAGACAAAAGGTAAGGCTGACCCACAAGTCATCAATGATTTGCTCAAAAAATATCTTTCTTAATTTTTTTTGGCAACAATTGTTAATTTCTTTAAACCATAATCTATTAATTTGCTGTCATCTACAACTGTGGGGGCCTGCATCATTGGGTCAGTACCGGTTTGTGTTTTAGGGAATGCAATAACTTCTCTAATAGATTCAAGTTTTAACAGCAACATAATAAGACGATCTATACCCAGTGCGATGCCTCCATGGGGCGGAAAGCCTAATTCCTGTGCTTGCAACAAAAAACCAAAGTGTTGTTTCATAGCACCTTCATGAAAACCAAGGTAATCGAAAATTTTTTGCTGTAACTCAGGGGTATGTATTCGTATAGAACCACCACCTAATTCGACACCATTCAGAACGATATCATATGCACGCGCCTTCATATCGGCGGGCTGCTGCGATTCCCAGCCAGCCTGTGGACTGGTAAATGGATGGTGAACAGATGACCAGGATTTTGAATCTTTATCGTATTCAAGTAGCGGAAAATTAACAACCCAATGCAAGCTTAATTCATTTTCAGGAATAAGTTTAAGGGCTGAACCAAGCTGTAAGCGAAGCCGGCCAAGCTGCGTCCATGCATCTTTTTCTGGCCCAGCTACAAGAAAAATAGTGCTGCCCGGCTTAAGATCATGAATAATGCCTTTGACGTGTTGCATAAAATCTTGCGGTAAAAATTTAGCGATCGGCGCCTCAATAGTACCTTCCTGGGTAAAGCGTATCCATACAAGTCCCTTTGCGCCATTTTTTAATGCGCGAGTCACCCAACCTTCAAGCTCCGAACGCGTAAAGGAATAATCAGCAACATGAAGTGCACCAATTTTTCCACCCGCCTGCAAAATCGACTTAATAAAAGAAAGTTGCGTATCCTTAAACAAATCCGTAAGATCATTAATTTTCATACCAAAACGGATATCAGGTTTATCTGAACCGTAATCACGCATTGCCGTTGTGTAGTCCATGCGCATCAAAGGAAGGCTAATATCTTTATTAAATTGTGTCTTTAAAATATGCGCAAGCAACCCTTCAATAAGTGTTTGTATATCAGCTTCATGAATAAATGACATCTCAATATCAAGCTGCGTAAATTCCGGCTGGCGATCGGCACGCAGATCCTCATCTCTAAAGCACCGCGCAACCTGGAAATATCGCTCAATACCACCCGCCATAAGAAGCTGTTTATATACTTGCGGTGATTGCGGTAAGGCATAAAAACTCCCGGTATGGAGACGCGATGGGACAATAAACTCTCGCGCACCTTCGGCTGTATTTTTTGTTAAAATTGGTGTTTCAATCTCATAAAATCCCTGTTTATCAAGAAAATCACGCATGGCTAAAATAATTTTATGACGGATTTTAAAGCGCTCGTGCACCTCAGGCCGCCGCAAATCAAGGTAGCGGTATGCAAGCCGCAATTCCTCTTCCACAGACCGCGCATCTTCCAGATTAAAAGGCAAAGCTTTTGCTCTATTTAAAATAATTAATTGGGCACCCTGGAGTTCAAATTCTCCTGTAGAAAGCTCTTTATTCACCGTTTCTGCCGAGCGGGCCACAACCCTTCCCGTCACTTGCAGTACATATTCTGAGCGAACCTCATGAGCTATTTTACGGGCATCTGCTGAAAAATCTTCACTTAAAACAACTTGCATAAGTCCCGTTCGATCGCGTAAGTCGATAAAGATAACATTTCCATGGTCGCGTCGGCGATTTACCCAACCGCACAGAGTAATAATTTGGCCTAATAATGCCTTGTTAACCTGTCCACATCCGCAAGATCTTTTAAAGATTTCCATAATTTCCGCTATATATAAAGATAAAACCAAATTATATATGAGTTTAACATAATGAAAAAATTAATCACCCCTGCTCATTTTTCTTCATCACATAATAGAGCTTATTTAAACCTACCAGATTAATGGCTGTTGTAATAAAAAAAGGCCACGTGATAAATCCATATAAAAGTAACTTGAGCGCAGTTATTTTTTCGCGATTATATAGCTCAGCCACGTTCATGACCGACCAGGTGTCGCTAAAAAACAATCCAACAAACCCAGTATTAATAAGAGAGACAGCGAAACCAATATGGTTAAAATATACATCTCCAATAGGGTCCAAAAACTTCTTTTTATGTATTTCAACGACAGTGCAACAACCTGCTTAAAACTAAAATGACCATCTGTAAAAACAATTTTAAAGTAGGGAAATACAATCGTAAGAAGAAAGATGATAAGCGCTATCATGCTTTCAAAAAGAACAAATATAGATTTTTTTAAAAAAAATTCCTGCACCACATTTACCGATGCGATTGCCATAAAAAGCGGAATAAACCAAAAGCTACTGACTAAAATCTTTGCAGCGCGGCTCATGGAATGCAAAATGGAAGCTGGATGTCCCATCAAAATATGCTGAATATAAAAAATGCCGCTGACTGTTGACCAGAGCGAAATAAGTGCAAATAAGAGATTAAAGACAATAAGAATTTCGGGACTATTACTGGTAAAATAATTAACAAAAATATTAAAATTATTAAACCGAAATATATTTATCAATAAATAAAATCCTGATAATGTATGAAAAAATAAAATAGGTGGATTTTTTTATCAAAAGCCAAAAACTTTCTTTAAGCAATCGCCACGAACCGATCATACAAGCCCTTTCACATATTAGCACTACAATAATGAGATAGCTAACCTATCGGTATATCTCAAGTGAAAATGCGCTTTCAAAGCACAACAATAAAAAAGTATAACAAAAGCAAAAAATAATATCTTTGCTATTACAATTGCATCATACTTGATCCCAGAAAGATATCTCCTTAATAAAAAACCCAATCTTCTCAAGATGCTTCTTTTATAACTACTCTTCTTTTTTTACTGAAAAATAAAGTCTGTTTAGACCAACAGCAAGAAAAGGCTCCCATATCAAGACCATCGGCCATAGGGCAAAAATTTGCAATATATAGTTAAAAGCTTGCTGTTCTGGCGTAACCCGAAAAGTCTTAGACCAAAAATAAAATAGGGTCATAATGGCTGCAGTCAGACACATGAATATACAAACAATACTCCATGTAAAAAAAATAAACTGAAGTAGGGTTGAAATACTTTTTTTACATGAATAAAACGCGCTCTTTGCAGCATCAATAACCTTAAAGTTTCCATCGCAATATACCATTGCGATGTACTCAAAAGCTATCAAAGCAAAAAAATATACTATTGCAAAAAAAATTCCAATCGAATCATTAATAAACCCATAGCAATCTATTAATAAGGGAATAACCGCCATAACAAAGGCTAACGGTAAAAACCAGAATGATTTAAAAAAAAGTCGTGCTGCGTATACACATAAACTCATAAGTGAAAGTCTTTTATGTTTCATAAGATGCTGAATATAGACAATTTCAACCACGAAAAAAAATGAAGCCGCAAGCGCCAATATCATATTAAAAAAAAATGATGCTGCAATAATGCGAATATTATAACCTATCAACCTTACCAAAACTGCTTGCGCTACCATATCAAGCATACTGAACATTTTAGTCATTACCAAATAGAGATTACTTGATAACAACGTAAGAATTATAATAACTGGATTTTGTACTAAAAAGGCAAAACTATTTTTGAACAACTGTACTCCATTTGGTAGGGCACCATAGCAGGCCGCGCTGAGAACAACTGCTATCAATAACAGGTTCAACCCTTGACCAAGAAAAGAAATAAGCATTAAAACTTCTTCAAGCTGCTTCATTAAAAACATAAACACCATGGTTCACCTCTCATAACCTTGCAAAACTCCCCTCAATGATATTACACTATCTGTAACAAAACAATAGATTTTAGGTAGGGGGGAAAGTGATTAAAAAAATTATAGTAATCGTTTTAAGTATAAGTTGTTTAATAGTTATATATGCCAATCCGTACGAATACTTACATTTATCGCTACTGTTAAAACAAGTCGAAACCTTTTTGTCCACTCTTTATGAAAAAAATTATCCGCAGACAATCACAGCCTGGCATGAATCTGCAAAAAATCGACAACCATCGGATAAGCCACAGGCGTTTATAACCCCATATCCGGTCTTTATTGAATATCTAGAAAAATACATAACTATGCAAAAAAAATTTCTTAATGATACCAAATGTCTCAATGATAAAGATATAACGACTCTCATCAATGAGATGATCAATACAACCGAATTGATCTACCCTTTTGTCTTGAAATATACTGTGGAACAGGGAACATATTTCTATCTTTGGGGCGATACTCATGGAGACATTAAAGCATTAAGCGAATCGCTGTACAAATTACATCAAGAAAATGTTATTAATGATGATCTTACCATAATAAACAAAAATGCCCTCTTTTTCTTTTTGGGCGACCTGATTGATCGCGGCCAGTATGGCCCAGACACACTCACGCTTCTTTTCATGTTTGCAACAAAAAATCCTAGACAAGTTTTTATAGTACGAGGAAACCACGAAGATGTTTCCATGGCACAGGAGTATGGCTTTTTTCAGCAACTGGAAACATTTTATAAACAAAACAACCAATCGATATACAACTCTAGCGACATGCAAAAAAAAATTGTTTCATTTTTCAATCTGCTGCCTGTCGCAGCTTTTGTCGGATGCAATCAGAACTACCTACAACTTTGCCACGGCGGATTTGAAGCGCGCTATAACCCCAAAAACCTGATCGAATCAAAAAACGCCATCTGCTTTGAAAAAATCAATGCATTCAAAATATCAGATCATTTGTGGAATAACCAATACCCAGACACAAGTCTTGAAAACCTTGGTATAGACAGTGGATACAAAAATACGTTTAAACAATTATGGGATACGGAAACAATACCCCCATTCAACCTGCACACGCTTGGCTTTTTATGGAATGATTTTACTCAAAGCAATAGAACAACCTACAGCAAGGGTCGAGGCATTATGATAGGCAAAACACTGGGTGAAAAAATAATAGCAGAATATAGTCAAGGGGAAAGTAAAGTTAAGGGTATCATTCGTGCACATCAACACAATAAAACTATGCCCGGTATTTTTAACATTAAAAATCGCGGGGTTTATACGCTTTGGAATAATCAAGTACTTACCACGATCGGCACCGGAATTTATACAGGTGCGCAATCATACCTCAAACTTATCGTACATAACAACTTTGATGACTGGCTCCTAACATCTTATAATTTAGATAATGAAGTCTGGCAAGAACGCACCGCTTTATTAAAAGACTGGAAGAATGCCGCTGAATCTTAAAATTGACTACAAAAAATGCGAGTTGAACTGATTCTGCTCAACTCGCATAATAATTTTTAGTTATCAAAAAGATTATTTGTTCTTTTCGCATCCTGTTGCGCAATCGCAATTTTCTTTGCCACATAATTGCAATGTACAATCATGATCTGCGCAATTGCATGGATTACAGACGCATTCTTGATTATTACATTTTTTTAATTCTTCGTTAACATCCAAAGCAGACACAACAAAAGGCGACACCAACGATGCACAAATCACAAAAAGCATACACTTTTTCATAAAAACTCCTTTAAGATTTATTAAGTTGACAAGTATGATACTAAAGTTAAGTATACTCAATAAGTCGTTCTATTCAAGAAATTTAATACTAGGTTCTGTGAACCAAATTTTATCTGAGCCAAATGAGCATCCCTGCAAATTGTAAAAATGCTAAATAAGATCTAGCCGATTTATCAAATCTGGAAAAAACTCTGCGGAAATGTTTCACTTTTCC
>JAJZMR010000077.1:2325-12859 GCA_021847535.1 bacterium | reverse complement strand
CAAAAAGATTCATCAGGACCACTTGCAGCGATATCAGTGCGGTCAGCGCTGCTGGGCTGAGAGCTAGGCAGAATATTGCACTTAATGATAAAAAAATGAGTGTTTTTAAAAAAATAAATTCATTGACCACTTTTATTCTATTACGAAACCTCGTACTACCTTCCATTTTTGATTAACGTCTTTATCACTGAGCTTGTTTGGTTGCGTAGAGGCTTGCGTCATTGGTTGCTCGTAAGCGCGATTCAATGGTCTATTTGCTTGTTTGATTATTTTGTTAGATTGTTCATTAGATTGGTTTTCTAGAAAATCAACTTTTTCACACGCTTTCTTATGGTCACTTATGCACCAAGCCCCATAAATTTCAGCGGCTACTTTTTCAAGAAGCTCGGTCGTGGTATCATGACTGACGCGATTTAATGGGCTATCTGATTGTTCGGGTATGTTGTGAGATTGCTCATTAGGTTTGTTTTCTAGAGAACCAACGTTTGGATTACGCATAACGTTTTCAAATGCTTCCTTATGGGTACTTTTGCACGAATTCCCAGAAAATTTAGCGGCTACTTTTTTAAACTCGGGCGTGTGATGATTCGTTTCTGTTGGTTGAGAAGTTTCGTTTTTTTCAAAAAGGCCCATCTTATACAATACGTCAAGCTCGATCGAAGTAAAGACTTGCTCTGGAGATTGCCCGCGTAAATAGTAATCTGCATCACTGAGCGATGATTCGCTGGCGCTCCAACTCTCTTGACTTGCTTGTATTGATGCCAAGATAAAAGGCATGACGATTAATAATTTTTTCATAGCATAAAACCTGTAATTAAAAGAATATCATACACCAATGCTGCCAAAAGAAGGCCATCGATACGGTCCAAAAGTCCTCCATGTCCCGGCAAAAGCGCTCCAGCATCTTTAAGCTGCCCCTTGCGTTTACACCAAGATTCCCAAAGGTCGCCAAAAAAAGCAACAAGACCAATGGCGCATCCTTGCAACAGTAGGAAAATTATGCCATAACAAAGGGTTTTTTGCAATAAAAATCGAAGAAAAAAACTCATTATTCCAGCAGACAAAAGCCCGCCCAAAAGCCCTTCGATTGTTTTTTGCCCACTAATAGTAGGAGCTATCTTTGTCGACCCCCATAATTTTCCGATACTATAGGCCCCGGTGTCATATGCTGCAACCACACAGACAAGATAGGCCCAAAGCCATTTATCATGTATATAAACATCTATGAGGGCTAAAAAGGGGAGTACCGGATACCAAGGCGTGAGCCACCAGAGTTTAAAGCGTGGCCATTCACCGGCAAGAATATACCCCAAAGCACATGCCAAAAAAAGGGTATATATAAAAGTCGAGCATGCAAAAAATAAAAAACCAACAACGGCCACAAGCATGAGCGCAGTTACAGCTCTTTGTAAAAATTCTGTTATCATATCTTCTCGTAGGCCGTGAATGCATTAGGTATGAAGGTGATACTATCATTGCCGGTGCTTGGTTCATAATGGACCAAAGCGACGTCAAACCGCAATATATGCTGATAATAGCTATGGGAAGCTGCATAGGTGCGTGCGGTCGTAATAATTTTGCGCTGTTTTGTACGATCAACAACAAGCGATGTATTGAAATGTTTAGTTGTCCGCATTTTTACTTCGACAAAGGCGATGACTTCATCTTTTTGTGCGATGATATCAATTTCTCCTGCGCGGATAGTGTAATTGCGTGCACATATTCTATATCCATTTTTTATAAGATAATCGGCTACAAGCGTTTCTGCTTCCAGTCCACGTTGTTGCAGTTCTGTCTTCATGGTATTTGAATAACCCTTCCGGCAAGTAATTCAACCAACAGGCATAATTGTCGATATTTTTCTTGGATATTGTCAGCCGGTATAGCATTTATTGCCGTATAATGATCGAGGATACGGTCTTTGGTTTGACTAGAGATATTTTTTTGTTGTTCAAGCAGCTTTTCAAGAATATAGGTTGCCCGCATCCGTGCCGATTCAACCGCCTGCGATTCGTTAAAGACCTGATACTTGGTTAGATAATATTCCATGCGTAAAAGTTCACCATCAAAAAGGAGTTTGTAACATTCGTCATGCATGATGGCCAAATTTGCAGCAAATTCGATTTCATGTGGGTATTCTTGCATAAATGTTTGAATAAGCTGAAGCGTCTTTTCTGTCATATCTTGGTCGTTCATTGCTTTTCGGCAGTCCCAGTAATGAGCGAGAATAAGACGATAGGCCGCTTCCCGCTTGCAGGGGACTCCTGGGTAATCACGAATCACTTGCTCAAATAGTTCCCGCGCCTTTTCAAGTCGCCCGAGGCTGAGGTGAATGGTTGCAAGTTCGTATAAGCAGTCTGCCTTTTCTTGATAATTGTCACTGAGCTTTATCAGGTGAGTTAATACTTTTTCTATAAGCTCAATCTCATTATGTTCTTCATAATAGATACGTGCGGCACGCGCTTCGGCCAAAGTCATATGTTTAATATTTTTCTTTATCGCTTGTGCTGGTGTAATGTGAGGGGTTTGGGTAGTTGCGTTAAAAAATTGTTGCGCTCCGGCCGTTTTGTAGGTCGTTTTATACAATTCGTATGGCTTTTTACATCCAGAAATGAGCAACATTATTGCGATAAAATAAAAAAAAATGATCCGTTGTTTCATAAAAAATAGCGCCTTTGTACAAGAGGTTCTTGCTTGAGCCTATCATGTTGGCAAAAAGCTGTAAATCGGGATGCATCGTTCAATGTATACCCTTAAGAGTGAGCAATATCCACATCCCAAGAACGTAATTATTGCAATACTCTGATCATGAGCGAAAGCCAGCAATAGTCTTTTCCTGACCGTCGTGGGTTTACTATCAGGAACTTTTTTATTTTGCCTTCTTCGAACTTAAGGCACGGCTCCATCTGATAAGGACGGGGTTTAAATTTATTAAGTTTTATGCGTACATCTGAATTTATATTCATAGGGCCCGGTTGAGAGTTTTTAAGTTCTTAAGCGAGCCCTAGTTTAGTTCGAATTAATTATATAATCAATTACGAAAATAGATAACGAAAAAAATGGGTAAGCGCATTTAAAAGTATCATGCTAGCTATGAAAATCGTCATTCCACTGATAAAATTAAATAATGATTTATCAGATAATGAAGTTTTTCTAATTCCATCAATTATTTTTTCAAAATCATCGTTCATGGGCACCAAGGTCCTGAAAATAAAGCTCCAACAATAGCTGATCCCGTTTCAATAGCTGCAATAGTTTCTCCAGCAATATTAGTAGCGACTGAGACTCCAGCAGCTGCGACCACCTTTGAACTTTCTTCTATCGCTTCAATAGTTTGAGGAGCGTTAGAAATACCACCACCAATGATAGTGCCTAATTGAACACCAGCTCCACATGTTGCCATGCCTTCTACTACTGGCCCAGAACCAATTATAACACCTGCTCCTGAACTTACCACGCCTCCGATAGCCTCTCTGATCATGAGCGAAAGCCAGCAATAGTCTTTTCCTGACCGTCGTGGGTTTACGATCAAGAACTTTTTTATTCTGCCTTCTTCGAACTTAAGGCACGGCTCCATCTGATAAGGACGGGGTTTAAACTTATTGAGTTTTATGCGTATATCTGAATTTATATTCATAGGGCCCGGTTGAGAGTTTTTAAGTTCTTAAGCGAGCCCTAGTTTAGTTCGAATTAATTATATAATCAATTACATGCCAAGATTTTGAAGGAATCTATCCACCACACGACCGAATGGAATTGCCGTTACGGCAATCATACTATGAGATAACTCACATATGTACCATCTGATAAGATTCATCAATAACATGTAAAGACATCCTGAGATCAAAGCGCGTAAAAGAGTACGCTTTAAAGACCATTCACGTTGTTTTAGAGCCAAGGTATCCACATCCCGATATGCCACATAGTCACAGCAGCCATTTCAACACCCGCTTTAAATGCGACAGCGTTTCCACCCGTTGCAACTATTCCCGTTCCCACACCAACTGCAGTAGTAGTTGCCATAGCAGCATTAGCTCCCACCGCTCCTGACACTATACTACCTGATGTAGTTGCAGCGCCGGCTATAATGGGACTACCGGAAGCAACAATATTCAATGTGCTTGAAAGAGCGCCGCCTGCCATAGCACCTACCTGAGCACCATTTTCTCCTCCTACAGCAGCGCCTACTGTTGTACCAACAGCTATCAGTCCTGCAGTGCTTGAAGCAGCCATACTTCCATAAATTATGCCTTTAGTTGCACCATAAAAAAGTGTTGCCAAAAGGGGTCCACCGCCCACACCACGAACATGAGCTCCTATCTTGTAGCTTCCATCGCTAAGTTTATTAACTTTTAGATATCCCGCTTTGAGAAATGCCGAAAGCTGATCTTGACGCATATTGCGTATCTTAGCATCAACATCATGTCTTTGAACAGGATGAACAATATTGTCTCTGAGAATGTGAAATCCATCTTCATCATGTAACACTGACTGAACACGCAAATCACTCGGTGCCTGGAAAGCACCTGGTGACATAACTAATGTCTGATGAGCATATGAACAAGAGATAAATAATAACGATAATGATAAGAAAAATAACTGTCTTTTCATATAAGCACTCATTTGATCAATTTGAAAAAATTCTCTAAGTTATTCGCGCTTTTTTGTTTATTTGGTAAACTCTTTTATATAGCATTAATGGTTGCATACCAGGACCTTTTAATTTAATTGTTTTTGATGCCTACTAGTTTACACTTTTTTTTCTTATTTGTGTTTGGATCTAGTCATCGGGATACACTATGAATATGAACAGACAGGAAAAAAAATATATACGCTCTCTTCATCAAGCAAAAACACGCATACCAACAGGACGTTGTCTTGTTGAAGGCGTTCGTGCGGTGGGAACTTTTTTGGATTCTCGCCATATTCTTGACAAGCTCTATCTAACTGAAAAATCTTACCGGCAGCATCAGGATTTTTGTGAGCGTATTAAACATGCTCATGGTGGTTATACCGTCATTTCTGATGACGCCATGCTTGATATTAGTGCAGCATCAACACCAAGCGGCGTTCTTGCTATCTTTTGCCTTGCCCCTACTCAAGCGCCCTTGGCTTGCGGTATTGTCTGTGCGCAACTTCAAGACCCAGGAAATGTAGGAACAGTGATACGGTCGGCTGTTGCTTTTAATAAAAAAACAGTTGTTTTGGTTGACAGTGTCGACCCATGGAGTCCTAAAGTTATCCAGGCAAGCGCTGGCACCATTGCAAAGAGCGATCTTCATATTCTTTCTTGGCAGATGTTGCAAGAAAAAAAGGGCGCGGTTCCCCTTGCTGCGCTTGTTACGCAGGGCGGGAGCAGCCCTTCAAGTGATGATGCAGAAGCTTTATTGGTCATAGGAAATGAAGCCAATGGTCTTCCGCAAGGCTGGGTGCGCAGTTGCGAGAAAAAAATTACCTTGGTCATGCCTGGTCAGACAGAAAGCTTAAATGCAGGAGTTGCCGGGTCGATAGCCCTTTATATGACCATTTCAAATAAGCAGGTGGTTATATGAGTTCAACCAGGTTGTCGTTGCGCGCAGCGATTTTTATTAATCTTAATATCATTCTTGGGTCAGGCATTTTTATTAACTCAGTTCTTTTGTCAGACTATCTTGGTCCGTGGGGTGCCTTAACCTACATAGGAGTTGGTCTTCTTTTATACCCGTTGATTCGTGCGCTTGCCTATTTGGTAACGATTTATAAAGGGGGCTCGTTTTACGATTATGCTGCAGTGCTCCACCCAGGCGTCGGTTTTTTAAGCCAGTGGAGTTATTTTATTGGTAAAATGGCAGCATCAAGTTTTGGGATTCATCTTTTTTGTTCATTAATCAAAACAATTTTTGTGCCGTTGGCGTCAGTATCAACGCTTATTCTTGATACGGGGGTGATTCTTTTTTTTATGGCCTTAAATATGTTGAATGTACGGGTGAATAAATCGATTCAGATATTCTTTTTTGTTCTTAAAGTTATTCCTATAATCTTAGTTGTTGGCGCAGGTCTTATTTTCTTTTCGCTTGATAACCTTATTAATACACAGCTTGCTTGGGAAAACGTTTTTATTACTATTCCTTTTGCTTTGTATGCCTTCACTGGCTTTGAAGCGACCTGTTCGCTTATACATACACTTGAAGATCCAGAACGTGATGGACCACGTGCTATTATCTATTCATATTGTGCAAGCGTTCTTCTTGCGGTCGTGTTTCAAACTTTTATTTATATGATTGTTGGTCAACAGTTGAGAAGCGCTGGTAACTTTTTTCAAGCGTTCCCACTTTTTTTTGATACGCTTTTTGTAGGGCATCCGGCATTGAAGGTCTATGCAACACTTGTGATTCATACCGCGATCGCCTGTTCATCATTAGGCGCAGCATATGGTATTATTTTTAGTAATGCATGGAATCTTTTTACGCTTGCAGAAAAAAAATTAATTTTTGGCGTAGATTTTTTTACACGCTTGTCTGGATATCAAGTTCCGGTTGCATGCATATTGACCGAAGGAGTTATTGCATTAGTCTATATTTGGTATACGCAGGGTAACCAGATTATGTTGCAGCAAATCAATACACTTGCATTGACGACCACCTTTACCCTCAGCGTTTTTGGGCTTATAGGCTATCAGTTAAAGCGATATGGCAGGCCATCACGCTCGGCTCTGGCAGCCTGCTTGAGTTGTTTATTATTGCTTATATTTTTAATCAAAAATTTCATTCATTATCGTGCGCTACCAGCCTTACCGTTTCTTCTGCTTGTGGCTTTGGGCATAGTCAGCTTTTTAGCGAATTTTAAGGAGCATCAACGCGCATAAACAGGCAATTATGGTGATAATGCTTGCGCGTACGGTAATTTTCATTTCTGGCCAACCTAATTTTTCAAAATGATGGTGGATTGGAGCAATTTTAAAAATACGAACTTTAAAAATTTTGAAGCCAACAACTTGTACAATTACTGATAATGTTTCTCCGACAAAAACGATTCCTGAAAGAATAAGCAGGATCTCCTGTTTAGTCATGAGGGCCATCATGCCAAGGGCGGCACCTAAAGAGAGGGCTCCGACATCGCCCATAAAAATTTGTGCAGGGTAGGTGTTATACCATAAAAAACCAAGACAGGCACCTATTAATATCGCTCCAATAATCGCTATTTCAGCAGTTCCGACAAAAGGGATGTGCAGATACCGTGCAAAAAGAGCATGCCCTGCGCAGTATGCTATCAGCGAGAATGTTGCAAAATTGGGGAGCAATGCACTTGAAGCAAGGCCATCAAGCCCATCGGTTAAATTAACTGCATTACAGGTGCCGACAAGAACAAAAAGAGCCCAAAGATAGTAAGCGATTCCCAAGTCAGGGTTTATTTGTTTAAAAAGAGGTATACAGACCGTTGTCAATGGCGGCAATAAAAAATGCCATGCGGCTATGACCAAAGTTCCTGCAATCAACTGCGCGCCCCATTTTGTTTTTTCAGTAAGTCCTCTTTTATAATGGATTTTCATCCAATCATCCCAAAAACCTATTCCAGCAAAAAGAAAGAGAGTGAAAAGTATGATAACTACGTGCGGATCGGATAATTTGCACCACAAAAAAATGGTTGAAATAACGACGGTGACAATAAAAATGCCACCCATGGTAGGGGTATTATTTTTAGCTTGATGACTTGCGGGGGTATGTGCTCGAACAGCGGCACGAAAAAAACGCTTAGAAGTCTCAATAAACCAGCCGCCTGAAATAAATGAAAGTATAAGTGCTGTTAAAAAAGCTGCCATTGCACGAAAACTGACCGATTCTATAACGCGCAAAAAACTGAGATGGTGTTGCAACTCAAGTAAAAAATAATAAATCATAAGTCCCCAATCGATCGAGCTCTTTAATTACTATAAAGATATGTGTAAACTATAACAAAGTTTACGTAAAAAATTCAATTTCAACAAAGTGTTATAACGATTATGGAAAAAAAGTACGATCATCAATTTCAAGAGCTTCGTCTTAAAAAAATGTGGCATGATACAGGCGTTTACCGTCTCAATCAGCTGGATGTTGATGAACGACCTCTTTTTACCATCGATACGCCCCCACCAACTGTTTCAGGGGCACTCCATATTGGTCACATATTTTCTTATACCCATACGGACCTTATTGCCCGGTACCAGCGGATGAGCGGCGCTGCCGTTTTTTACCCTTTTGGGTTTGATGGCAATGGCTTACCGACCGAGCGCTTTGTTGAAAAAAAGAAGTCAGTGACCGCATTAAGTCTTGGCAGGTCCGCTTTTATAAATCTTTGTTTACATGAAACGATTGAAGTAGAAAAAAAATTTCAAGACCTGTTTCAGACAATGGCTCTTTCAATTGATTGGAGACATGTCTATTCAACAATCGATCCACAAACACGAAAACTTTCGCAACAGTCATTTTTAGATCTTTTTCGTAAAAAATTTGTCTACCGTAAAGAAGAGCCGGCTCTTTATTGTACCACCTGTTATACATCAGTTTCGCAGGCAGAGCTTGAAGATGTAGAACAAGAGACATTAATGTCGACCCTGTTGTTTACATATCAAGATGGTACGTCTTTGTCGATTGCAACAACCAGGCCGGAGTTTTTAGCTTCATGCGTCGCGCTTTTATATCATAAAGACGATCAGCGTTATGCCCATTTAAGTGGTGGATTTGCTCGTGTGCCGTTATATAATCACCAAGTACCTCTCATTCCGGACACGAGCGTTAAAATGGACAAAGGTACGGGGTTGGTGATGTGTTGTGCATTTGGGGATACGTCTGACATCGAATGGATTAAAAAGCATCGATTAACTTTTGTGCAGATTTTACAAAAAAATGGCCGATTTGCACCAGATATTGCTTATATAGGTGATCTTAAGGTAAAGCCGGCACGTGAAAAAATTCTTACTGAGCTTGCTCATAATGATCTGATTATAGATCAAAAAAAGATTGCTCATGCCGTTAATATTCATGAGCGTTGTAAGAATTCTATTGAATTTTTAAGCTTACCGCAGTGGTTTATCGATATAAAATCGTATAAGGATATTTTTATGACCAAGGGTGCTGAAATTTCTTGGTACCCGGGATATATGAAATCGCGATACGATAATTGGGTAGAGCACATTAATTGGGACTGGTGTATATCGCGGCAACGTTTTTTTGGGATTCCGTTTCCTTGTTGGCATTGTAGTCATTGCGGTGAAATTTTGTTAGCGCAAGCGAGTCAGCTTCCCATCGATCCACAAGAAACACCGTATGGCAAGCCGTGCCCTTCGTGTGGCAATGATACTGTTGTTGCTGATATGGATGTTATGGATACATGGAACACTTCGTCACTCACGCCGATGATTTGTCAGCAAATTTTTAATCAAAAGTATACAACGGACAAAATTTTTTTGCCTATGAGCATGCGGCCGCAGGCGCATGATATTATACGTACCTGGGCCTTTGATACAATAGTCAAATCGTGGATGCATAATAAGCAGATTCCGTGGCAAGATATTGTTATTTCTGGTCATGTATTGAGCACAGAAAAACAAAAAATATCTAAGTCGCAGGGTAATAGTCCTCTTGAGCCTGAAAATCTTTTAAAAAGTTATCCAGCAGATGTTATTCGTTACTGGGCCGCGGGTGCGCAGCTCGGCGCTGATACACCATTTTCTGAAAATCAATTAAAAATCGGCATGCGATTGATCGTTAAACTTTGGAATGCCTATCTTTTTGTGGCTGAACATGCCATCAAGCCGGAGCATGGGGCAAAATTTAGTCACAAGCCGGTCGATCCACGTGATAAGCTTAATCAATGGATTATGCATCAGGCTCTGCAAACATTTAAGCACTATAAAAAAAGCTTTGAGCTCTATAATTTTCATAAGGCGCTTGAGCATATAGAGCGATTTTTTTGGAATGATTGGTGTGATAATTATTTAGAATTAATCAAGGATCAATTTTTTAATCCCGACAATTATACGGTAGAACAAAAAGATGAAACACGTGCTATTTTGTATCAAGTAGGATTCGAATTATTGCAATGGTACGCACCTTTTTTGCCCTATATCACCGATGCAATTTATCAAGAATTATATAAGGGCGATCATGGTAAAGATTCGCTCCATCAAACAACGTATTCTTCTTTTGTTCATGGTGATGACTCACGAGCTGAAGGGTTCCCTCAGGCGGCAGCAACTGTGCAGACTCTTTTAATGGTCGTTCAACACCTGCGTAAATTAAAGACAGATAAGGCCTTATCTCTTAAAACTGAGTTACATACCCTCACCATAAGCTGTTCTGAGTCCATACAAAAAGAGCTGGTAACCGTTGAAAAAATAATTAAAGGCGTTGCTCGTACACAGACAATAATCTATGCACATGAACCGATGGAATCGAAACTGGTCGATAACCATACGCTCTATGAAGCAACCATATGTATCGAACCTTGAGCGCATCCGGTATGATTCATATAAAAAATAATCAACGAAAAATCACCATCGATCTCAACCAGATGCAGA
>JAJZMR010000077.1:0-2293 GCA_021847535.1 bacterium | reverse complement strand
GGATCACTTTGAAGGCGTTAAAATATGCTGATTTTGATATCAGCGTGCTGATTACCACCAATCGCACAATACGGCGTTATAACAGTGATTTTCGTCACAAAGACAAAGCGACCGATATTTTATCCTTTCCCTATCATCCAGAATTGTCTGCAGGAAAGAGGATTAAAGTCCGTGAGCCGGAAGATAAAAATTTGGGCGACTTGATCATTTCTGCTGAATATGTCCTTAAAGATGCTGCACAACTAAAGGTCACGTTTGAAAAGCGCATTAAAAGGCTTTTGGTGCACGGCGTGTGTCACCTTTTAGGTTATGATCATATCATTGATGCCGATTGGCGGCGTATGCGCGCAAAAGAAGGGTTTTTGTTGAAACTGTTGGAATAAGGTTTTACAGCATCTTCTTCATCTTCATACGAGACGTGCGGCAACTCGTCTCCAGAAAAGCTGGCGATCCAGTTGCACATAGTATTCCTTTCCTCTTATATTCTCGCTCCACCCATGATGGGGGAAAGAGTACTTTAAGTTCATGACTTTATTTTCTAATTCTGGATTAACCGTGTCTATGTCTTTAAAATTGAGTTTCTTAAGGTAAGCAGCAAATGTTGAGACTCGTAGCAGAGCTCATGAGTAAACAGAAGGTTACAGATTTTTGAATCAGTTTAATCATAGTGTTTTTTTTGGTTAGCCAGGGCTTTGCTGGTTATCACGGCCTACCTGGCCATAGAGGACCCAATTTTTACCATTCGACAGTTTTCCTAAAATATTGGTAGTGTACGTTACCGATTCAACCTTAAAGCGCGGGCCTTCAGGTGTTATATCAAGAGAGACCTTTAATTCTTTTTGGTGACAAAAAGCATTACGATCATAATTTTGTATAAACGTTCCAGGCAGAACGCCGTTTTTGCCATCGGCCAGAAACGGTTTAATAGTAATATAAGTATGACAATAGTTGCCCAGCTGCATCGTCCTTCCCGGGGGTATTAACTGCTGTTCCGGTCTGTTAATATTTTCAAAGCGTTCTTGAACGATGGCATGAAGACGTATAGGCGTGTTATTCGTTATCGTAATCGTTGCACCATAAAGAACGTGTGGCGTGCTTATTGTTACCAGCAGCACACCAATGTATTTCAGGAAGGTGTTTTTTTTCATAGTTTCCCCTTTTTATTTTCTATTCATTTTTAAGAATACATACTATGGGGAATAAAGGTCAATAATAGGTTGAGTTTTTTTACTTAATATGCTCTAACAAATCGCCTTGACGTATTTTTTCTTCATGGCCAGTTGTCATATTCTTTAATGTTATCATGCCGTCACGTTGTTCGTCCGGGCCGATCAAAATAGCCCATTGAGCATGCATTTTATTGGCAGCTTGCAACAGCCCTGTAATCGAGGCCTTATCAAGCACAATATCAGCACATTTTCCCTGTGCATGGAGCAGTTGAACTATTTGGAGCCCGAGAGGCTGTTGTTCGGCCGTTAGGGGTATAACAACAGAAAGTATTGGCTCTTGTGCATGATCAGTTAATGGCCTTTGTGCCTCTATAAAAAGTGCAAGTCTTTCAAGCCCGATAGCAGCGCCCAAAGAAGGGTAATCATCTTTTGCGCCAAGCGCGCAGGCGAGCGTGTCGTACCTGCCGCCGCCGCAGAAAGTATTTTGAGCGCCAAGCCCGTCGGTGGCAACAAACTCAAAGACCGTCTTATTATAATAATCAAGTCCGCGTACGAGCGTCGGCTTAATGGAATAGCTTACCGAAAGTTCTTCCAGCGTATGCTTAAGAAGCTTCCATTCATGGACAGACTCCTGCGCGAGCGCATCGATAAGTGTTGGCGCCTGGCTATAGATCTCTTGGCATTGATGCTCTTTGCAGTCAAATACACGCATGATGTTGGTATTCATCCGGTGCTTACATAGGTTGCATAATCGCGCACTTTCTTGCACAAGAAAACGATGTAAAATTTTTTGGTAGGCGGCGCGATCTTGTCGAGTACCGAGGTAATTAATAAGTAAACCGTATCCTTGGAGCTTAAGAACATGAGAAAAAAAATGATCGAGCATAGCAAGAAAAAGAGCGTCCTGCATAATTGATTCAGAGCCGATTATTTCCATACTTATCTGATTAAACTGGCGATAGCGGCCTTTTTGTGGCCGTTCGTGCCGAAAGGCGGGACCGATTGAAAATACTTTCCAGGGTGTTTCTTGGATACCGGCATTTAAAAATGCGCGCATGATACTCGCCGTCATTTCTGGACGCAAGCATATTTTTTCACTTTCAGTGTCACTGCTTGTTGATCCG
>JAJZMR010000031.1:5298-12885 GCA_021847535.1 bacterium | reverse complement strand
CGGTACAACCATCTTCCAATTGGATGGCACACAAAAGGGTAGGCCATCCACGAGAATCATAAATTTCGTGGCCTGCTATCGATACTATTTTCATTACGAACTCCTAATTTAACAGTAACATCTGATAGTTCAAATAGAGCGCAAAGGCAACCCAAAGAACATTTGGCAACAAAAGTAAGGCGATTCTACGAGCGTCAGACCAAAGAAGCATGCAGACAGTTATAAGATTAAATTCCATAACGATGCAGTCTATCAATGCGCCATCTATACTTCTATGAATAAAAAAAAGATATGACCATGCCAAACTTAAAAATGCGTTGATTCCAAAAAGGGCTATTATCCAACGCCAGTACATAGTATGTTTATACGAACGTATCAAAATAATAACTGCACAGGCACTCAACGTATATAATATAGTCCACACAATCCCAAAAACATAATCTGGTGGCATTATTGTTGGTGTATTAAGGGTGTGATACCAACTTAACCCCTGCTGAGTAAATATTTTACCAAAGCCGGACAACAAGGTTACACAAAGGCTCACTACAATAATGTCCATATTTTTAATCAATCGTGAAACCATTGCAATTCTCCTTATTAAAATCAACAGCTTAATAAAACTTTCAAAGTGGAATTTCTAGACTTATCACTACATTACCAATAAATGGTAGATTATTTCAATATTGGCATCTAAAATGATACCATATATCAAAATGTTTATCTTGCAATTACCTTTTTTTGGATTTTTGTGAAACAATATCCCTGCTCGCTTTTTATATTTCGACGCGATCTAAGACTTCACGACAATACGGCCCTTATTGATGCGCTAAAAAAATCTGATACTGTTATTGTCTGCTTTATTCTTGATGTCGAGCAAATTGGTGATCAAAATAGTTACAAAAGTGAAAATTGTATCCAATTTATGGTCGAATCACTCGCAGATCTTTACGATCAACTCAAAAAGATGAACGGACACCTTTTCATATTTTCTGGCGATCCGGTCAAAATAATAAAAAACATATATAACCACAAAAAATATAATGCGCTTTTTGTCAATAAAGATTATACGCCATACAGTACCGCACGAGACAATTTACTTCAGGGTATTTGTCGGGAACTCTCTATCGATTTTCATGCTCACCACGACCTGCTTCTGAATGATCCTGATGCGCTTATGACTAAAACTGGAAAGCCGTATACCATCTTTACACCCTATTTTAAATCAGCGCTTGCACTTCCTGTCAAAGAACCACAAGCGAATTTTTATAAAAATTATTTTGCCGGACACTTGGGGCAAGAAGCTAATCCTCGCGCTATTTTAAAAGATTATAACAAGAAAATATTTACTTCAGGTGGCAGACGTAATGGATTAGATCTTTTAAAGCAAAGTGCTCATTTACGTGATTACCAAAAAACACGCGATTATCCAGCGATTACTACAACAGGCCTTTCTGCTCACAATAAATTTGGCACCATTTCAATACGTGAAGAATATTATGCGTTCAAAAATAAATTCGGCACAACATCTGCGCTCGTACGACAACTCTATTGGCGTGATTTTTATACCCAAATCGCTGCACATTTTCCCCACATTTTTGGCCATAATTTTTTAAAAAAATATGATCAGTTACCATGGAAAAATAATCATGATGATTTTAAAAAATGGTGCACAGGCAAAACGGGATTTCCCCTTGTTGACGCAGGCATGCGCCAGTTAAATGAAACTGGCTGGATGCATAACCGTGTACGGATGGTTGTCGCATCATTTTTAACCAAAGACCTCCAGATCGATTGGCGCTGGGGCGAAAAATATTTTGCTCAGAAATTGATTGATTATGACCCTGCCGTTAATAATGGCAGCTGGCAATGGGCGGCCTCGACTGGCTGTGACCCCCAGCCATATTTTCGTATATTTAACCCATGGTTACAACAGAAAAAATTTGATCCTGAATGCACCTATATTAAACGATGGTTGCCAGAGCTTAGCAATCTATCGCCTAAACAAATTCATGGGCTTTATAGCCAAACTATGGCGCCACATGACTATCCCTTACCGATGGTTGATCACGCCACAGAAAGTATGCAATCTAAAAGATTGTTTATGCCGTTAAAATAAGATTTTGATTTTCTCGTCATACACTTTATTTAAAGAGCTTTTATTTAAACGCAAACAGAGAGGTGTTTACATACAGGCCTCGTATGTAGTTTTGTGTCTGCATTAAAAGATTAGTAATATCTTGAATTTTCTGCGCATGTAGCTGCACCTCTTTGACCTTTTCAAAAAATAATAAATAACTTTCTGTATTCTCACCATTTAATATTTCTTGCGCTTTTGTTAATGTTAAGTGGTTAACATACGTATCATTGCATTCGTACCAAGCAGAGTCCTTTTTGATAACCGCAGTATAGTGCCCGCCAGTACCAGTTCCAGCGTGAAATACGCACCCTATTAATTTATATTCATATGAACCTATCAAGCTATTGTTCGGGTTTATTGTTATTTTTTTTGTAATTTTTTTGCCTTTTTCGTCCCGCCTGCCTAAGAGAATAACTAAAAGTTCCGGATAATGTGTGATAAAAATTTCTTGATCAACGCACGCTTGTTGCCTGCAGTTGTTACAGTATATGTCACTCTTTTTTTTACCAAAAAAATTTTTTATACAATCATCAAGTGAATCGGCCGATAATGGTAGTCTTAAAACTATATCCTCCTGCTCCTCCTCCGTGTCGGTAAATGCTATTGCCATTTTCTGAAGGCACGCCGGTGTGAGCCTCGTCTCAGATTTAATAGTAAAAAAATCTAAAAGATCTTTTTTTTCTTCACCCAGGAGCCGTATTAATTTTATAAACAACTCATCTGAATCTTGCTGCTCTTTTATAACATCACCTGTAAATATCCCCTGCATATTTACGCATGCAGCGAATTCTTGCGGATTAGTTGGCTCATTTCTATTATTACCGGCTGCATGCTGAATAACAAAATTCTTAAATGTATTACCTAAGTTCTTCGTGTTCTCATCGGTAACTGATGCAAAATTAATGCTTTGCATAAGGCCAACAAATTTTTTAGATGCAATAAGGCATTGTAGTAGTGCATTCATATAACAGGTATTCGCAAGATTTTGGATGCCTACTGGGGCGGGAGATTGCACGTAAAAAAAACTAAACAAAAAAATGAATGCCCATAATTTTTTCATAAAAGATCTCTGTTAAACAAATACAATATATTACAAGTTTAATAGAGATATTTTATGCAAGGCAATATATACCATTATTGGATTTAATAAACCCTTCAGCGATCAAATCACTAACATTGTTTTCAATGCGCCGCGGCTCTCTGGCAATAATCAAACTGAGTTCCTCAAATGAAAGCTGCCCATATGCCCCCAACGCCTTAAGAATTTCACCTCTTATTTGCCGCTCTGAACCTTCAAACCGTGACTGGACCGTATGATGTTTACTTTTTCTGTTTGGATTTTTATGTTCTTTTTTTAATTTTACGCCATAATCCATCAAAGCATAATACCATTCACGCGGGTTTTCGCGGTCAAGCGTTTGTTGAATAAGAGGTAATAGTTGTTTATCAGATATCTTTACGCCAGGATCATGAAATTGTGAGGAAAAAAAATGGTGTATATAAACAGCTCTAATATTTGTCTCGATAAATACCGTCGGCATATTAAAGGCAAAAGCGCATATAGAGCCTGCCGTATTTGGACCAATCCCTTTAAACATCACCAGTTGTGCAGGATCATTTGGCAGCTGCCCATTACATTCACGCTGTATACGGCCGGCAAGCTCATATAATGCAAGTGCACGCCTATTGTATCCAAGCCCTGACCAGGCAACAATAACATCACGAACTGATGCTTGCGCAAGCATGTTAAAATCTGGAAATCGTACCATCCATTGCTCAAATTTATCTTTTACACGGTCAGTCTGAGTCTGTTGCAACATGATCTCAGAAACAACGATGCGATAAGGATTTATATTTTTTCGCCAAGAAAAATCGCGCTTATGCTGCGCGTAATAATCCCTCACCTGCTTAACAAAAGCATTAAAATCGTACACCTTTATACTCTGCCAACTCGTATAGTAATCATGCGTGAAACATTTATATGCTGTTTAACTGCCTGCTTGACTTCATCAACCGTTAGACTTGCAAGTTGCTTATATCTATTTTTGAAAAATTCTGGCGTTAGGTCAAAAAGATCCATAAATAAAAAAGTTGATGCCTTCTTTTTAAGAGAAGCAAAATTATCAATCATAGAGCTTATAACAGCACGAACCGCCTCATCTAATTCATCTTGCGTTAGATCGTGAGCCCCCTGACTTATTACCTGCCTAATGCTTTCTTGTGCCTCCACAAGCCGATCTGGCGAGACAATCGTCTTTACGTAAGCAAGCCCAGGCTGTTGATCGGCATTTGCAACTAAAGAACCGCCTATAGTATAAAACAGACCAGAATGTTCACGTAATTCAAAAAGCCGCGAACTCATTGAACCGAGCATTCCGCCACTAAAAACCTGATCGAATAATAAAAGTTTATCAAAATCAGGGTCTTTGCGTGAAACAGATATTCCGGCAAAGGCTAGTGTTATCTGATCCCGCGTAATAGGGTAATCAATGGTGTGCTCCTGTACTACTGGCAACTGCGGGAACTCTATAGGTGTTAAATATTCGCCATGCCAATGACCAAAAAAGCGGTTACTTATATCAACAATAGAATACCCTGAAAAGTCACCAACTATACTCATCCGCGTGCCAAATGGTGTAATCATCCGTTTATACCACTTTTTAATATCACTATATGTTATAGCATCAACCGTTTGAGGTGTACCAAACATATTTTTATGATAAGGGTGATGATCGTAAACATTTTCACGCACAAGCTGCCCGATAAATTGCTGTGGATCATCCCAAAAATCATTGATGTCTGCCAATATACGGTTTTTAACATGGGCAAGTGACGTCTCTGGAAGCATTGGGTGACATATAATTTCTTTAAGCAATTCAAGTCCTTCCTCCAGATCGCTTGCAAGCATCGAAAGCGTTATTACTCCAGGAAAAGTACCCAGTGTCATACCCTTCGATTCCAATTTATGTGCAAGCTCTATAGATGAATGATTGCGCGTACCCTCTTGTAACATATCAAAAAGAATCATAGTAAGACCCTGCTTGTCTTCCGGGTCATAAAAATATTTTCCTTGAAAATCGATAATCACCTCAATTTTTGCAATTGCAGTATCATGATGAAACAAAAGTTTTAAACCATTTTTTAATAAGGCCTTGTCCGCTTGTGGATACTCAAATTCCGGAATAGCAAAGGTCGGTAGATTATGAACTTGCACACCCTGTTCAACATCTGTTTCGCGCGTAATAGCGGCCAGAATTTTTTCATCCTGCACGTCAGATTCTTTTTGATACCCTAACCATAATTTTTTATCCTGCTCATGGATCGGCAATACACTGCCTACAAACATCAGTGATGGGCTCAAGTAATACTGTGCAATCTGTTGCAAAGTATTTTTAATAAAATCGTGGCTTTTTTGAGTGTAATGAGACAAATAAGTCTCATCCTTGAGCGCAGTAAAATATTTTCCAACTATGTAGGCCAATTTTTGGTTATTTTCCTGCAGTGAAAGAAAATCCATTTCTGTTTTTTTAATAGCACGCGTCAACTCCTCATCAGAAATAATACCCCGCGCCAAGTCATCAAGTTCTTGCAAAATTATTGATCGCACACGAGCCTCATCAGCAAGATTATATAAATCTACCTGAACGAATAAAACGCTGTGTTCAAAAAGATCGTAAATGAAACAGCTCACATCGCTTACTAGATTTTCCTGCTCAACCAAAATCCTATACAAACGGGAGCCCTTACCAGCACCCATAATCCAAGTAAGGCAATCAAATATATAATCAAGACGAGCTTTAAGCCCTGGAATAACAAATGCATAGATAAAAAATGGCTTTTGAACCTCACGATACAGTGCTATACTGCCATTTGCAAGATCAGGCGTGTGGTGAAATGATTCGTGCACATAGGTATTATCTGGCACAATATGACTAAATTCCTTATATGCAGCAGTAAAAACCTCATCGCTTACAACATCTCCAACAACAACCAATGTTGCATTATTAGGAACATAATGCTTTTTGTAAAAATTATCGAGTTCCTGTCTATTTAAGCTCCATAAATCATGCTTATATCCAATGATTGGATGGTGATAGGGATGATCAAAAAAAAGAGCACTAATCATTTTTTCTATTAATGTTGATCCGTAATCATCATTATACATCTTTAATTCTTGAATAACTGCTTTAACTTCTGAATTCAAAAATTGTTGCTTAAAAGTACAATTTCTCATACAATCTGCCATAATAGGCAACGACTCTTGCCAAACAGAGGCTGGAAAATCAAATAGGTAGCCCGTATAATCATAGGAAGTAAAAGCATTACAAGAGCCACCCAATTTATGTGTAATCAGATTTATATCTGATTCAGAAAGTTTCTGTGTGCCCTTAAAAATCATATGTTCAATAAAATGTGCAATGCCGCGTTCACCGGATTTTTCATTTTTAGAACCAACCCCGTACCAAAGCTGAGTTGAAACCTTAGGGATTGTGTGATTTTCAACGACCAATACAGTTAAACCGTTATCTAAAATCTTTTTTTTGACATTAAAAATAGCCATAATAACATTCTTATTTTTTTATGCTTATCCATATATTTCCTCAAGCTTAGTTAATCGACAAAAAAATCGCAAGGAAATAAGATCTTTACCCATTTCTTTACAATAAATTGCAATTTCAGATATAAATTAAATACAATAAAGATAAGAGACATATAAACAAAAGGGGGAAAAGATGGAAAAAAAATATTTTTATTACATTGCAACTATAAGCCTATTGAGTAACCATATTTTAAGTGAAGGCGTAGATATCCCATCAGCCCATACATTAAAAAAGCTCTTACATAAAACATGTTATGATAGACAATGCCTCATTCAGACCGCCGACGAGCGCACGCGGTATTACCCAATAATTATGGATTGCCATAATAAAATCAAAGATTTAGAATCAAGCACAGCGCAATCAACAGAAAAAAAACAATTTTTTTATGAAGATGGGCAAGATGAAGAAAAGTGCACCACTACCAAGTGCCAAATTATGCGCATAAAACATAAATTACATACTTATACAAAAAAATTAGCCGCTCTATTAAAGCCATACAATGCCGAGTTACGTATCATTAATGAAAAAATATACACTTTACGCCATCAACTTGAAACCTTATATGGAATAAAAGATGATGATTTTTATTTACCTGAAAATATGTTATTTTTATAAAAATAAACAAAAATATTAATTTTTTATAAAAACACCCATCATTAAGATGTTAAGCGCACATTTTTTAGATATATTCAAAGTGCCTGATTTCAAGAATAGACACTTTCATACATTTTTTTGGGGCGTTATGGCAAGCAATCTCCTAGGAGGTATTTTTTGGTGGTATTATCAAAATTCACGCTTTTTGCTCATCCCGCTGATTTCTTTTTTTAAAAGAGAAACAAAATTTATTTC
>JAJZMR010000031.1:0-5288 GCA_021847535.1 bacterium | reverse complement strand
GCGCCGTATTCTATTGCCTTATATATGCATACAATCATGACAATACTCTAACACGTATTAAGGGAAAAAAGTTTTCGGGGAATGGGTATATAACCCAGATCAGCTTCAATGATGACAAAAAACAATACACAATAACAACCTCTATAAGGGATAGTAACAGTATTATACCAATAAAAATAAATATTTTTACACCAGAAAAACCCTTATTTGATGAAGGCGCATCTATAAAGATAAAAGATTTGATTCTATCGCAAAAAAACCCGATTGCGCGAACAGATTATCTTTTCAGAAAAGGAATCCATGCTTCTCTTTACGCACCATCACTGAAATTTATGACGGTACTGAGCAATAATTCCATATGGGGGAAAATAAAGGCTCAAATGATATCGACAGAGCGTATTATTGCCAAAAAACTTTCGCCTGATGCCTATATTCTTTTTTGTTCGCTATTTCTTGGCTTAAAAAAATATACGACCGACACCCAAATTAAGAATCTTTTTACTTTTTGGGGAATAAACCATTTTCTTGCCAGGTCTGGGCTACACATAACAATTTTAATTTTTTTAATAAATATTTTTTGTAAATTATTACAGCTTCCCTTTTTGTACACTCAAACAGGAACGGTCATTTTTTTATTTTGGTACCTTATTTTTTCATATGCGAGCATATCATTTATTCGAGCATTTATCATGACTCTTTTCATTATCTGGTGCATGTTTTTCAAAGTACCTTCAAATACAATTCATATACTTGTTACTACTCTTATGGCTTGCCTTGCGTATAATCCCTTTTTTGCACTTGCTTTAGATTTTCAATTGACCTTTTTATTAACCTTCGGACTGTGTATTGCCACTACTGCCCATGAATAACCTTGCTTTTCAAAATAGTTTATTGCTAACGTAATCATAGGGCATCGTTTTTATTATCGATCTAAATGGGTAAGGGATATATGAAAAAAATCATTAAATTCTATTTTGTACTATCTTTTTTACTTCAGATCTTCAGCATAGCAGCCTATTCAAAAATAGCCTACAATAATAATTTCAATCTTCTACCTGCCCACTATGTACCCCAAGAAAGGGATGTTACTATCATCCTCTACATGGCAGCAGATAACGATTTAAGAGCTTTTGTATATCGCAATTTAGAAGAAATAAAATATCTTCTAAAAGTGACACCGGCGACAGAAAATTTTAATATATTTATCCATCTTGATGTACATAATCCAGGTCAAAAGAAAATGACATTTCACCTAGTTGCCTATCAAAAAGAACTCTGTATCGCATGGCAAGGCGAAATGGATAGTGGAAGAGAAGAAACACTTATCTATACCTATACTGAAGCAATGAAATTTTGCCCAGGCAAAAAAGTTGCTTTGGGCCTATGGAACCATGGAACAGGTGATCTCAACCCAAACATCAGTAAAATATTTAATTCTTCAAATCTGTATGACTTTGATCCAATTGAGCAAAAGATAGTTTTAAACAGAAATATAGGTTTTTTTGATTATCTTGAAAATACGTGTGCCAACGATGATAGAGGAATCTGCTTTGATGATTCAACGCATAATTATCTTTCTAATCAAAAAGTTGGCGCAGCATTGGAAAAAATATGCACAAATTTTCGAGGGCATAAAAAAATCGACCTCGTTTTTTGTGACGCTTGCCTCATGGCCGGAATAGGGTTTATACGCGAAATAAAGCCGTGGACAAATTACCTCATTGCCTCTGAAGAAGTTGTACTCGCTACCGGATTTCGATATGATCAAGTCCTTAATTTTTTCAATCAACCGCACCCAGATATGAAAGATTTTATACGCCATACTATCCAAGTCTTTGAAAATACATACCAAAAAATGACCCCTGATTACACCCTTTCAGGAATCGACCTCAACTACGTTGATCCTCTATATGACAACATAAATAAAATTGCAAAACTTTTGATTTTAGGCCTCAAAAATCAAAAAAATAGATTAGTAAAAGACTTTATAAAACTATCAAGCTGGAGAACCAATTGCACAAGCTTTGACGAGCCAACCTATAAAGACCTTAAACACCTTTTGCTAAATTTTTTAAAAAATATCGATATGATCGAACTCACCAGCGCAGAACTCACCGCTGCATTGAAAACCCAACTAAAAGAAAAAATTCACAACACTTTGAATCAGTTATCTGAATGCGTCATCGCACACTGCGCAGGGAAAAACCTCCTACAATCGGGCGGTATTTCAATTTATATTCCAGAAATACGAATACACAGCTCATTTCAACATACAACCTTTGCAAAAACCAATCAATGGCTCAACATGATTGAACTCTACATGATTTCATGATTGCAAAAGCGCTTCACTGCAACAAGAAAATAATTATAAAAAAAAGAATTTTAACAAAAAAAGTCCCATGTGCAACAAAAAAATGCAACACAAGCAATTATTATTAAAATAATACTAAAAATAAAGCATTTTTTTGTTGCATAAAGCGAAAAAAGCAATGAATTAAATTCAAACTTAAATTTAATATCAAAAAACACAAATTGCAACAAAAAAAATTTTTACAAAAACATAGAATGTGGATAACTTGTGGATAACTTGTGGATAACTTGATTTTTTCTGTGGATAACTTTTCCGACTTAAAAAAACACGTGTGCTTGATGCAACGATCAAATCAATATATTAAACATTAAGAATGCCCAAAACAACGATTGAATAACAATAAATCTAATTATCCACAAGTTATCCACAAGTTATCCACATATCAAAACGACTTCAAAGCAGCGATCATATCGACATTTCAAAAAAGTTATCCACAAAAACGCCGTCGCCTACTATTATATTTAATAAATATATTTATATATATAATAATAGGCTTATACACAGATAGAAAAGTTTTTATTTTCATGCTTTATAGGTCTCGCCAAGAGGCAGCTCTTCTCAGAAGAAAAAAAGTGTGGTAAGATTTGACTACAATTTTACTCAGTATATATTTTTGGGATTTAAGGGAACTCAGTGAAACTCTCTCTTGTAATAGACGAATTAGTGACAGAAAAAGGCATGGATCGGTCGACCCTCAGCGCTATCATGTGCGAGGGAATAGTGGCGGCTTACAAAAAAAAGCATCCAGATCTTGATATTTCTGTTGATTACAATAAAAAAACTGACGAAATAGAAGCTTTTATAAAAAAGACCGTTGTCTCATCGGTGCAGGATGACAGCCTTGAAATAAGCATACGCAAGGCGCGAGCGCTCAAAGATGATGTTTCTCTGGGAGATGTGCTGGAGGTTCCTTTTGAAGAAAAACTGGGGCGCATCGAAATTTTAAAGGCCAAGCAGGTCATCGCCCAAAGGATTCGATCAATTGAGGCTCTTTCTGTCTACAATGAATTTAAACCAAAAGAAGGAACTATCGTCTATGGTGTTGTATATAAGAATGAGCATAGCGGTTCTATTGTTAAGCTAGGTGAAGCTTTTGCATTTTTACCCAAATCGCTTATGATTCCCGAAGAGAAGCTTGCGATAGGTTATTCTATAAGAGCTCTGCTTAAGGAAGTTTTGGCTGAGCCTCGTCATGAAAATCAATTAATATTAGACCGATCTTCCGTTGATTTTTTATTAAAGCTTTTTGAATTAGAGATTCCTGAAGTTTTTGAAAAACTTGTTGAGATTAAAAAAGCTGTGCGGGCGCCTGGCTATAAATCAAAGGTCGCTGTTGTTTCTCATGATAAAAATATAGATCCAGTTGGAACATGCGTCGGTGTCGGAGGAGCTCGGATTAAGCCGATACTGCGTGAATTAGGTAGTGAAAAAATAGATATTATTGAATATTCTTCTGAAATCGAATCTTTTATTAAAGGCGCGCTTAAGCCCGCAGAGATTAATAGGGTTGAGCTTATAAATGCTTCAAATGCAAATGTATGGGTTGACGAGGACCAGCGATCATTCGCTATTGGAAAAATGGGTCAAAACATATCTCTGGCATCCCAGCTTACTGGAGTAAATATTCATCTTGTTAAAAACGAGCCAATCGAATTGCCTCAGATTGAGGAAGCTCTGGAAAATTTAGGCTAAAAAGTGAGTAATCTTTTATGACGATCCGTGTATATGAGTTTTCAAAAAAAAGCGGTATGACAAGTAAAGACATTCTGAATTTCCTGCAAAAAGCAGGCTTTAAAGTGTCAAACCATATGACGGTTTTAAGTGATGAAATGATTTCTTTTTTGCAAGCGTCTCGTGATGTACGGCCTGTGGCCAATAAAAAGGGTGTCGGTCATTCTGGCCTTGATGATGCTCCAGTTATAAAAAAAAGAGAGCTTTTTTTGGTCTGTATGACTGTTGCTCAATTTTGTGAAATCGCTCAGGTCGCTATTAATGATGTTATTGTTTATTTGCTTAAAAAAGGTGTTGCTGCTCCTAAGAATTATGTTTTATCAGAAAAACTTGTTGAGGATCTAGCGGCGCATTTTAGTATCCCTATAAGTGAAACTAAGCAAGTGGTTCAAACTGATGCAGAAAAATCTATAATTGATGCTCGAACCGGATCTGAGCGCAGAGCGCCTATTATTGTTATTGTTGGTCATGTTGATCATGGAAAAACAACTTTGTTGGATTATATCAGAAAAACGCGTGTTGCGGACAAAGAAAAAGGGGGTATCACGCAGAGATTGGGTGCATACCAGGTTCTTGTTGATAATGATCCTGTTGTTTTTTTAGATACTCCTGGCCATGAGGCTTTTTCGCTTATTCGTGTGCGAGGCCTTAAGGTTGCTGATATCGCGATACTTGTTGTTGCTGCAGATGATGGCGTCATGCCTCAAACCATTGAATCAATAAAAAAAATTAAAGCAGCTGGAATTCCTGTTATTGTAGCACTAAACAAAATTGATAAGGCGACTCCTGCGCAGGTTGAAGCGGTGAAGCGTGGTCTTGCTCAATACGACTTGCTTCCTGAAGAGTGGGGAGGTCAAGTTGTTGTCGTGCCTATTTCTGCAAAGCTGGGCACCGGTGTTCCCGAATTATTAAGTGTGATACACTTGCAGTCTCAGGTTATGGATCTTTTTACAAACAGAAAAGCTGACTGTAAAGGGTTTATTCTGGAGGCAAGAATGGAAAAGGGCCGCGGAGATGTTGCAACGGTAATTTGCCATCAGGGCCTTTTGCGCGTTGGCGATTATTTTATTTGTGGTGCGACGCAAGGCAAGGTGACGTCATTAGTAAATACGCAAGGCGCTTCTATCAAAGAAGTTGAGCCATCTATGCCTGTTTTAGTTGCCGTGTTTGATAGTATGCCTGAAGT
>JAJZMR010000057.1 GCA_021847535.1 bacterium | reverse complement strand
TTGCGGTGTCACCACTCTTTTTTATGATTTTACCAAGCTCTTCGAAGCTGCGTTTTGCGGTAGACACCATTAATAATATCGGGTAAGTTAAGCAGGTCTTCAATGACATAAAAATACTCTCTTTTTTTGGTTTTGCACCTTCTAAGAGAGTATTTTTTTAACAAAAAGTCAAATCAGATCACATCTTTCACGCATCTGCGGAAGTCCTGTCTTTATCGCTGTAGATAACTACACCCATAACTTGCAAGTCGTGCTTATTAAAGAAGCATCACAGCAAGAGATTATCTGTGAAGTAGGGGCTCTACAAAAGTTCCCCTGCAAGCTTACTTAATTCGCTTCGTTCACTGACCGTTAAAAATGCCGTTCCAAATAGAGCGTAGTCCTTAAACCGTTGGCTTGCGACCATCAATCCATTGCTTGTAAAATCAAGATAGGGCGAATCGATTTGATAAGGATCCCCTGCAAGAATAATTTTACTCCCATCACCAACTCGACTCACAATTGTTTTAACCTCATGTGGTGTTAAGTTTTGGACTTCATCAATGAATATATATTGATAAGGAATTGAGCGACCACGCATGTATGTTATTGCTTCAAGGCTTATTTTTCCCTGGCGCGACAATTCATCTAAGGAGGGAAAGCCGTGCTTTACCTTTTCTTGTTTTTTTTCTTTTCCCTTATTTTTACGATCCTGCTTACCCCATTGCCTTTCTTGTTCATCATGCTCACCCTCATAATAGATGGAGGTATTAGCCTTATTGTTTGCAGTGTGAACAATAAAATCCATATTATCATAAATAGGCTGCATCCAGCTATGAAGTTTTTCTTGAATATCACCCGGTAGATATCCAATATCAGGCCCGAGAGGAACGACAGGCCGAGAAATAAGCATTTTCGTATAAGATTGTTCAACAAGAATTTTATGAAGCCCGGCTAATAAGGTTAAAAATGTCTTTCCTGTTCCTGCAGGACCTAACAACGATACCACTTTAATAGAGGCATCGAGCAAGAGATCCAGAGCGATCAATTGTTGCGGGTTGCGTGGCTTAATATTCCATTTAAGGTCAGGCACGAAGACCTCCTTAAATTTTTTACCACCTACATAACGGTACAGCTTATAATTATAAGGGTTATTTTGACTTTCTGCTAAAATATACTCATTTAATACAAAGGTATAATCCTGCATAATTTCTTCCAAAAAACCTTGCAGATCTTTTTTTAATTGTACAGCGGGCACCTGTACCGTCATCCACCCTTTATAAAAATCATCATGTGAGACGACATCCTTAAGATAATCTTGCGTTGTCAGGCCAAGCACATCCGCCTTAACACGCATATTTATATCTTTAGTGATAAAGGTTACATCGAACCCTTTTTTTTGCATGCACAAGGCTGTCTCTAAAATTTTATTGTCAGGCGTTGAGGGCCAATCAAAGATCGCACAATGATCAGCCGGCTGGGTAAAAAGAATCTGAACAACCCCGCCCTCCTCTAGTCTTACGCCTTGGCTTAAAGAACCCTTCTGACGTAAAATATCAAGATGACGAATGGTTTCGCGCGCGTTCCTTCCCCGTTGAGAATTTTCCGCCTTAAAATGATCCAGCTCTTCAAGAACCATTGTGGGGATGGCTACAATTGCAGGCGAAAATCCAAAAAAAGCTTCTGGATCGTGAATCAGAATATTAGTATCAAGTATATACATTTTTGACTTTGGCATACTGCTCCCTTAGCCTCTCTACGGATATTTCACGTCAACCGTAGCACACTATCATCACTCAAGACAACAGTAGGTTCTTGTGCATCCCCTACCGTTCAAAAAGACGAATTATCAGACCGCTGGCCATATAATAGCCTGCAATATTGACTGCCCACCCAAAACCCGGATGAGTGTGTTCATCAACTTGACTAGAGCCCAAGTAGGTGGAGATCAAACCAAGTAAGCTGTGAAGAGCTTTACCCTGCTCAGAATTAGGTAGCTGGCCACCATTATATGCTTTCAATGCAAGACATACGGCAGCACCCTCAGCAGCTCCATAAAAAAACTGTTTAAAACCATGAGGATATTTTACATATTTTTGAGATATCTGCGTGATGAAAATTGGATCTTTTCTTTCGCCATCGTCGGAGGACTCGATTTGTCTACCACAAGACGAAAATGTACATACCAGCAAAAATAGATTTAAAAAACGAGCAGTCATGATACAACCTTTCATAAAGATATGAACATAATGGTAATAAAGCAAATCATAAAAAACAAATCGCGAAGAGTAAATAAGACCTTAAAAGAAATATAAAGTCTGGTATAGTAAAAGTAAGTTAAATTTTTTTACTAAAGGGCACGTATGAGCAATAATAATAACGATATCACTGCACTTCGCCATTCCGCGGCACATCTTCTTGCACATGCCGTTTGCGAACTCTATCCAAAAACTCTTTTAACGATAGGACCGGCAACCCCCGATGGTTTTTTTTATGATATGCTTCCTGAAAAAAATTTTAAAGAAGACGATCTTGCGATCATAAGCACGCGAATGCATGAAATAGTCGATAAAAATTATCCCCTTGAACATACCCAAATTTCCAAAGAAGAGGCTCGCAAAATTTTTGCAAAAAATCCCTTTAAGCTTGAACTTATAGATCAAATACCTGGCGATACAGTAGGCCTGGCAAAACAGGGCTCTTTTTATGACCTGTGCAAAGGGGGCCATATAGCCTCAACAGGCCTTTTAAAACATTTCAAACTACAACATATTTCAGGTTCATACTGGCGAGCAGATCGATCTAATCAAGTGCTTCAGCGCATTTCCGGTATCATATTTTTTACGCAAGAAGAGCTTGAAAACTATGAGCAACATCAACGCGAGTTGCATCTTTATGATCACCGAAGACTCGGAAAGCAGCTTGATCTTTTTTCTTTTCATGACGAAGGTGTTGGTTTTCCCTTTTTTCACCCCAAAGGTAAAGCGGTCATTAATACATTAATTGCCTATATGCGCAAGCTTCAACAGGAAAATGAGTATCAAGAAATTTCAACGCCTATGATGTTAAGCGACGAATTATGGAGACGTTCCGGCCATTATGAATTTTATCATGATAAAATGTATTTTTCTGTCATCGATGAAAAAAATTATGCAATCAAGCCGATGAATTGCCCCGGATCGATACTTATATACAAAACACGTCCGCGGTCATATCGTGAACTCCCTTTGAAACTTGCTGAATATGGCCATTGCCATCGCCATGAGCTTTCAGGGGTCCTTCATGGCCTCATGCGTGTACGTGCATTCACGCAAGATGATGCGCATATTTATTGTACCGCCGAACAGCTTGAACATGAGATAATCACCATTATACAAATGGTTCTTCAGATGCTTTCTAAGTTTAATCTGCATGATATTACTTTTGCCATTTCAACACGTCCGGAAAAATATATGGGAAGCGATGACCTGTGGCAAACAGCAACGCAAGCACTCACGCAGGCACTTGATAAATCACATGCATCATATGGTATTAAAGAAGGCGAAGGCGCTTTTTATGGGCCTAAGATTGAGGTCGTTATACAAGATTCCATGGGCCGTAATTGGCAATGTGGGACCATTCAAGTTGATTTTTTCCAACCCGAAAATTTTGATATCACCTACATCAATGCTTTAGGCTTAAAACAACGGCCGGTCATTATTCACCAGGCTATTTTCGGTTCCCTTGAGCGCTTTTTTGCGATTATTCTTGAACATTGTAAAGGCAATCTACCATTCTTTTTAGCACCTGTGCAAATAAAAATACTCACCATAACGGATGCTCAAAAACCCTATGCACAAACACTTTATCAAGCATTAAAAAAACGATCTGTTCGCGTCGAAGTTGATATGAGTAGCGACCCGCTTGCAGGACAGATAAAAAATGCTCAACACGAGCGAATACCTTTGATGTTAGTCGTCGGTAAACGTGAAATGGAAACTCAAACGGTTGCTCTTCGCTATCAAGATGGACGACAAGAACCGGCACTTTCTTGGGAGAATTTTTTCAAAAAAATAGATGAAAATCTTTTATAATTTTTTCTTAACAAAAATAAGCAATAAAGCGTAAAAGGACTATCTATTCGCCATTATTTTGCATGTCTATTTGTATAACAATAGCAGTTTTTTGGGTAAAAATATTTTTTATTTTGATTAATATATTGCATATTTAAAGTCGCATGCAGTACGCTGAGAATGTACAATATGTATAACCTTTCATACAAGGAGAGATGTATGACAATAAAGAAAAAAGCAGCTGTAAGAAAAGCTGCTCCTAAGCGTAAAATTGCTGCTAAAAAAGCTGCTCCTAAACGCAAAGTTACCACAAAAAAGGCTGTAGTAAAAAAGGCTGCTCCTAAACGTAAGGTCGCTGCTAAAAAAGCTGCACCTAAACGTAAAGTTGCTGCTAAAAAGGCTGCACCTAAACGCAAAGTCGCTGCTAAAAAAGCTGCACCTAAACGTAAAGTTGCTGCTAAAAAGGCAAGTAAACGTAAAACAACCGTACCTATGAGAGTTATTAAAGCGGTTAAATCGGTTATTCCAGCGCTTTAGGCCAGGTACTTCCAGCAAACCACATGTTATGTTGGTTCTTTAATGGGCACATACGACATATCGAGCGTGCCCATTTTTTTCTATCTTGTTAGGGTTTTTATGGTTTATAGGATTCAAAAAAAACTATGGGTTTCCCTTATCTATTCACTTTCTTATTGCACGACATTGTACTCGATTGATCCGGGTACTTTCTTAATAGGGCTTGCCGGATACATAACGTTGCGCCCGATTGAATCGGCTATTAAAACATGTATTAATGCATTCAATGACAATAAGCCTCCTGCAATAACGTATAATACACTTATTAATCACAATGGCAGCGGTATTTTAACGGTAACGTTACCGTCCATCCCCATAGTACGATCGGATGCATCTAAAAATTTATTTGCCTTCATGCGAAACACTTCAGCTAAAACATATGCAAAAACTGCTGGCATACTCACGATCAGTGGCTATCTTTATATACTAAGCAGAGTTTCTTGGATGCAAGCATATCTTGCGGCACCCACCTGTATCAGCTATTGGTTTGCCGACACCACTTTTGAAAAATTATTACTTCTTGATACTGACCAAATGCATGAACTGATTACGCAAGAATTTATGCAAAATTTTCAAGTGCATGATCAAAAAAGTTTAAAAGATGGCATTTATGCTTTTCTGCAAAACATAGAAGAAGAACTTGCATGTTGGCATCACTATGAAAAATTTGTCAAACGCATAGATACGGGGCTTTATGTATCAGAAAAAAGCCTCGCCTTTGCAAGCGCCACAATCAAGGCACTCATCCCCCTGAGCTCATTGGTTATTGACAGTATCCCTTCAATTAACATGGCAAAATTATTGGGAATTAATCATCAACTTTTTGCACAAGTGCAAGAAAGGATAGCCAGATTACATTACTATAAAAATATATTCTTACAATCAACTATTGTTATATAATTTTTTATGCAAAAGGATTGTCATGCTTTTAAAAAAAAATAATAGAATTTTCCCCCTGTTTCTGACCATTTTTCTCTATAGCTTTGAAAGTCTATGTCAACCAATTCAGCTTGCTACCGCGGGTGATCAACTCCAGTCTCTTACCAAAAAAATCCATTGGGCGCAAAATTTTGTCTTGGTGGCTGGTACTATCGGCCTCATCAGTTATTATCTGAATAACCTGCACCAGTTATGTAAAAAACTACAGGAGCCCACAAGCCTTTGCTCCTGGGTGAACGAGCAAATAAAAAGAAACCCTGATGGACAAATAGATATAACGCTCCTTATAGAGCGCTCTTCTGTGCATATCAACTCACCTCATAAGCTGATGACATTATTTGCCCTCATTAATGAAACCGATGATGAAATTCAGGCCTGTTTAGACTTATTAGGTGATATAAAGAGGCTTGAATATTATAAACTTGGGTGGCTTGCTACTGAAAATACTGCGATCCTCTACAAAAAAATAGAACTGCTTTATCTCCTTAAACGCACATTGACAAATGCCGTCATTCAAACACGTACCCGGCATAAAAAACTCATCGGCGTCTCGTAATATCGAAAGCGGCAGGCAAGCCCACAAGCGCTCTATTTTGCCCGAGCATCACCAAAAGTCGATTAATTTCAATCCATTGCGCTTGAGGGAAAATTTTCTGTAAAGCACGCTCTGTTTGCTCAGGCTTTTTGGTAGAGACCAAGCCAAGGAGATTAGCCATCCGATGCACATGAACATCGACACAAATGGCTGGTTTGTCAAAGGCGATACCCAGAACAAGATTTGCCGTTTTGCGCCCGACGCCCTTAAGTCTTAAAAGGTCAGTTTCATTATCAGGAACAATACCGTCAAATTCAGTTAATAATTGCCGACTCACCTGCTTTAAAATAGCAGCCTTTCGTCTAAAAAAGCCAATTTTATGGATAATATGTTCCAACTTTGGGGTAGGAATCGCAAGGATCTCCTGAGGAGTTTTTGCCAATTTAAAAAGATCATGGCAGACGTGATACGTAACGGTATCTCGTGAGCGCAGACTTAAAAGACAGGCTATCAGTATCAGGAAAGGGTCTTTGCCAAAATCATGCACTAACATGATCGACATAGGCTCTGGAACCCTACCGATTAAATTTTTCCTTAATACCTTTAAAAGCTCTTGCCCGTAGATCTTTAATTCTTTTTCAGTCAAATGACGAAATCCTATTTCAGCTTCTTGTTGAATTATCAGAAGATTCCTGTTGGGGCGCACAAGTGCTTGAATCTGATGTTTGGTCAGAAGTCTGACCCGATGAAGGGTTTGAAATAACCACAGTAGTCCCTGGATCCGGCGGACCATCTGGTAATGCGTAGCACGTTGGAATAAAGAAACCCGCTAAAAAGAGCGTAACAAAAAAATTACCGATTAGAGACATAATATTTCCCGTAATTTAGAATAAATTTTAATGATAAAATATCGAATAAAATCTTAAAAAATTCCAAAAGTGAAAAGCAACTAAGGCAGACCAAGCTCGTTGAATTCATTGTGTACCCTGTCTTTTTCTGAAAGTCTCTTTGCTGTAGCTAAGCGTTATCGGGCGCTCGCGGCCCATCTAGGAAAGCATAGCAATTGAAAATTGACACGCCCAAAAATAGACGTAAAATATATTAAGGCACACTTACTAGGACTAATCATACAAAAGGTAAATGACACAATCTCTTTTGATTAATAAAGTAGATAATATTATTGGTCTGTATGTGTCTGATCATTGCTTACAGTATCCGTGGAAACTGTCGTATCATTGCCTGATGGCTGATTTTGGCCTGAATCATCATTTGATCCGCATGCCGATGGAGTCGGCGGAGTATCAGGAAAAGCCCTAATACTTAAACCTAAAAAACAAGATATCACGAGAATTAAACGCAATTTTGTAAAAGAAGGCATGAATTTCCTAACTGTTTGGCTATAATTTTAATAATGATATTTTTAGTATATAATTCATATATGCATATGTAATTTTAATAGGTACTCAAAAAAAATCAACTGCAGAAAATGTTCAATTTTACACCGTTTTTCGAAAATTATATTTTATTATTACTCCATATTTTTTGCATAATAGTCAAAATTTTTATTTTTTTTAAATTATTCAATTTGGCAAAAAATTCAAAAAACAAGGCGCTCTGGTTTGTCTTATCGCTCGTTATATTTTCAGGTTTTTTTAGTGATATAGCATGGATTTTCTTCTACCTTCAAAAGATTTTTTTTAATTCTTTAGCTAATATGTCAATCATTTTTTCTCGACTTGCGTGGGCTGTTTATGTTGTTCAGTACCAATCGCTCACGATGTTTATTGAATCGCTTGAAAATAAAAAACCTACATTAAAATTACATAACAAAATCTTCATCTGCTTTGGGCTGTTTATTATTTTTTATTTTCTATACAATATTTTCAACAAAATACCCATTAATACGCCACATGAAGAACTTATAATAAATATTACAAATTTTCATATATTTATTATATTTATTCCTACCATTTTTGCCTTTATTCAAATGCTGAACGCAAAAAGATCTCCAAGAATTTTAAATGAACAGATGCGCATATTGATGCTTTTTATTGTTATTCCACACATTTTTGTGGAATTAATTTGCAGAGACCCCTTTAATTTCTTGCATACCATTATCCCACATGCGGAAAACTATCTTGCCGCAACATCATCAATATTGCTTACCTACGCACTCTATTTCTGCGCTAAAAAGATTATCGGTATGCGTTTTTTAAATATGACCGAACATGTTGAGGGCGAGGTTCATTTTAACTTCGTCAATGATTTTAAAGATGTCCTCACTCAACTGGGCCACGTAACCAGCTTAAACGAGCTCAAGGGCATTATCAGTAATTTCTATAAGGTTGCCTTTTCTATCCCCACAAAAAAGACGCGACTTTGCATTAAGTTGCTTGACACGCCTGAAGATACCAGCATAAGCACCATGGTAGAACCTTACCTGAATGAAGATTTCATGATCAAAAATCCTCTTTTAGTTCGAGATGAGCTTGAATTTTCCTATTTTTACGAAGAAAAGGACGAGCAAAAACGCGCCTTAAGCTTTTTAAATCTTATGCAAGCTGATATCTTTATTCCTATTTATGAAAAAAAGAATATCACGGCTTTTATCATTGTCGACAGGGGTGCCCGTCCGCATGCCCTTTTTAGTAAAGTAGAATATGATGAAATGCTTGTATTTACCAGCCATTTAGGTGCTCTTATCAATCTTTTACGTAATCGCAACCTTGAATCGCTCATTCAACAAGAAAAGGAACTTAAAGAAGAGCTTTACTATAAACATCAAGAATTAAACCACTACAAAGAAACAATTCGTGATTTTTTGCAGAAAAACCAATTAATCCCTGAATCAAAAAAATTAAGTGCTCATATATTGAAAGATCCTTCCAATTGGGATTATATGCTGTTTCTTGAAACAACTCATTCAGGAAAGCTCATTAATAAATTGATCCCCGGCACCGGGATGCAAATTTTGGATTTTAAGATCAATCTACTCAAGGCAGCCTTAAGCAAAAAGGCGGTCTTATTGAATTTGCCCGAAGAAGATATTCTTCCAACAGTGGAGCTTTTACACCATATTAGTCTGCGTGACTATCTGGAAGTTATTGACCTTAACGCTTCAGAAAAGAATCATGAGATCGCTTTAAAATTATTTGGCATCAATCCTCTTTTTAGCGCGCAGGAAGCAACGGGGCTTCTTGAAAAAAGCGATCTTAATGGAACAATTTTTATTAAAAATATTCATCTTTTAAGTTTATCGACTCAGGAATTACTTGCCCATTTTTTACATACCGGTATTTTTACGCAGCTTAAAAGTGATCGTAAACGGTCAAGCACCGCGCGAATCATCTGTTCATCAAATCAAAATTTAAATCATTTGTGTCAAATCGGAACATTTTCTGCGCAACTTTATCACGAACTGATTAAAACATCAGCCACTTTGCCGTCACTTTTAACATTGGCCCCAACGGAGTTAAGCGACCTAACTGCAGGCTTTATTCATCATATTACCTCTGAAAAAAAATCCGTACATGAAATCGACCTTTCACCTAAGGAGCGTGAAAAGCTTCTGAACGATAGGCCAATAAGTCTCCAAGAATATAAAGATCGCGTCTATTCGATGCTTATTAATAAAGCAAAGAAAAAGCAGATTAACCAAGAAGAGGTCATCGATACGGCCTATTCTGCAAGTTCGCCGGATATGTACAATGTCGCTCGTTTGGGTAAAAATGCCCTAAAAGACCAACAAATTATGACCTATTTATGGAATAAATTTAAAAATCAAACAAAAATTGCTAAACTGCTCAATGTCAACAGATCATCGGTTAATCGCCGTTGTAAAGAGTTTAATCTCATTGATGAGCAGACGCCATGAACTATACAGATTTTATTATCGAAATTAAAAAATTTCTGCAAACGATACGTATTGAACGGAATATATCGGTGCATACGCTACGTGCCTACGAAAGTGACCTTGGACAGGTCGCTCTTTTTTGGCAAGAAACTCATCAAAAAGAGTCATCATTTTTTGTAATTAAGACGATTTTTGACCGTTATATAAAAGCCCTTTCCTGCAAAAAGATCTCTAAGCGTTCAATAGCGCGTAAAATGTCTTGTTTTACCTCTTTTGGGCGATATATAAAACGAACTAAAGGGTTAGATATCCCTTTTGACCTTGCCCGCCCTCGCATTGAAGCAAGGTTACCTGTCGTTTTAACACTTGATGAAGCATTTTTTCTGCTTGATAAAGTCCATTTGCCCAAAGCTGAAACACTATTTCCTTATCGCGATAAGGCTATTCTTGAGATACTGTATGCAACGGGAATTCGATGCTCAGAATTAGTCGAACTTCAATTGCAAGACATCGACCCGATCAATCAAATAATCAGAATTGTAAGTAAGAGGAAAAAAGATCGCCTTATTCATTTAGGTGCAGATTGCAAAAAAAAGCTTGACCTTTATATTACCCATGAGCGGATCAAGCCCCGTACATCAACTGAGTTTCTTTTTTTAAATTATAAAAATGAGCAACTTACCACACGCTCTGTTCAGCGGATCTGTGCACTTTTTACGCCCTACCTGGAAAGCAAAAAACAAATTACCCCCCATATGATGCGCCATTCCTGTGCGACGCACCTTATTCAACAGGGTGTTGATCTAAGCCAAGTTCAAGAGTTATTAGGGCATGCAACACGTGCAAGCACCGAACGATATACCCAACTTATTATGCGTGACAAAGTTACCCTTGAAAAGGCTCTTTTTAAAAAAATATAATTGCTCATTGTCCCCGGATAGAACATGCACCATATCCCTTCAAAAAAAATTGTATCATTTTTTATTGGATCATTCGTATGCCTGACCATTATTATTGCACGACTTGCCTATCTACAAGTTTTTCAAACCCTTACCTTTTTTCAATTAAGTCAAAAAAACTTTTTGCGATTTGAAAAAATAGTATCCCCACGAGGCAATATCCTTGATAGAAATGGACAGCTTTTGGCTACCAATCGCCCAGTTGTTTCCCTTTACTGGCAAGGGACCGGAAATAAAGAGCTGAGTATAGCTCAACAAAAAATTTTAGCTGACCTTGCGGTATTTCTTTCTCCGTTCAATAATGCCTATGAAGAGATTCTTTCTGCCGAAAAGCTCAATCGCCGATTCCTTTTAAAACATGATATCCCCTTTGAAACAATGAGTATTATTATTGAAAAATTCGCGCAACATCCAAATCTTTTGTATCAAACCGATTTTAAAAGATTTTATCCGCATAAGCATGTTGCAAGCCATATTGTTGGCTACCTAGGCGGTATTCATTATGAAAATTCAGGTAAAATGGGGCTTGAAAAAATATGTGAAAATATTTTAAAAGGGGAACCTGGACAGTTAACTAATATGGTCAACTCACGCGGAAAATATCTCATGAGTCGACGAGAAAAAGATTCATTGCTTGGAGGAACGATACAAACAACACTTGATCTTGACCTGAGTACCATTGCAGAAGAATCATTTCCGCAGGATATAGCCGGTGCAATGATTGTGATGGAAGCCAAAACAGGTAATCTCTTAGTTCTTCTTTCCCGCCCATCATTTGACCCAAATATTTTTCTCGACCCACTTTCCATACAAACCTGGAACAATCTACAAACTGATCAACCATTTTTAAATCGTGCCTCTAATGCCTGTTACCCACCAGCATCGCTATTTAAACTTGTTTCAACGGCAGCGGGCCTTGAAACAGGGATTTTAAATCAATCTGATATGTGGGTCTGCCACGGACATACAAATTTTGTAGGCCGTGATTATCACTGCTGGCAACGCAAGGGACATGGTGTTATGACGATGCTATCGGCCATTGCACAATCATGCAATATCCCCTTTTTTGAGGTAGGGAAAAAAATTAAAATTGACACATTGGCTGAGTATGCCAATAAGCTCGGCCTTGGGAGGCCTGCATGTAGCCTTCTTCCTGAAAAGCAGGGCCTTATTCCTACAAAAAAATGGAAACGTGAAACAAAAGGAGAATCGTGGTGGCCAGGTGAAACACTTTCTGCCGCGATAGGACAATCTTTTTTACTTGTTACGCCGCTACAAATAGCACGCATGGTCGGCGCAATTTGTGAGGGTGTGCTTGTTACGCCGCGCATTTTACATGATGAACCTATAACACAAGAACCTGTTGATATTTCAAAAGAGACACGTGATTTTTTAAAACGATCAATGAAACAAAGTATCCAAGCGCATGGCACCAGTTCTCAATTAAAATCATTAAAAAATTTTGAAATATTTGCAAAAACAGGAACGGCCCAAACAAGTGCCTTTGAAAAACGTGAACTTGCAAAAGAATTTCTTGAACAGGGCTGGTTTGTTGGCCATATAACCTATAAAGACAATGAACCTTTGGTCGTTGTTATCCTGATGGAACATGTGGGCTCATCACGCTTTGTGACCGCCGTTGCACTCGATTTTCTTGTCCGCTACCATAAACTCATCGATAAACAACAAATTGATGGATAATTCAAAAACCTATGTTTTAAGCCAATTAAAATTTGTTTTTAAGCATAATTTTACCCTAAAACTTGAACTCATCACCTTGCAGCACCAGGGCAACCGCACTTAACAGATTGTAGGTAAGGGATTATTTTCGAGGTATACTTTGTTTACATAAACAAAAGGATTACCTAATGAATAATTCCATGATCATAACAATGTGCGAAAATATAAAAGACCCAAGGATAGCAAGATCAACTTGTAGAATGGACCCAATCGTTATCTGAAAGGGTAGGCTAGAAATCCATCGCTATTGATGGCAAAACACTGAGAGG
>JAJZMR010000023.1 GCA_021847535.1 bacterium | reverse complement strand
ACAAGAGCTGGATATTAAGGTTTTAAAAAATCGGCAGCGTTCACTTAAAAATAAGATCGAGGCCGCCTCTTCGTCCAAGGAATATTTTTTGCTGGAACAGGAACTCAAAACGATTGCCGAAGATCTTGATAGGCAGGAAAATAAACTGTTTACTTTGTTTGAAGATTATGAACAGCTTGAAAAAAAAGTTGCAGAAATAGATTTTAATATTGTTATTTTACGTAAAAATACCGCTGATTCGCTGACTATTATTGACCAAAAAATTACTGATCTTGTTGCGCAGGAAACTGAGCATGTTGATACATGCAATAAGCTTATGCACCAGGTGAATCCTGAAATGGTTGAAAAATTTTTTTCTATGAAACAAAATATATCTAATCCTGTTGTTCTTCTTGATAAAAATGCTTGTTCTGCTTGCTATAATACCGTTGCAATGCAGGATTTAGTCGATATTCGTAAGCATAAATTGGTACCGTGTAGAAATTGTTACAGACTTTTGTATTGTAATGTATCATGAATCAATTAACAATTTTTTCTCAAGTGCACGATCAAATAGGGGTTATTGTTTTATATATTGATGGTGCTTCGCGCGGTAATCCCGGCATTTCATCTGTTGGCTGCGTCATCAAAAAAAATGACAATATTCTTGAAGAGCATGGTTATTATATCGGCATAAAAACAAATAATCAGGCTGAGTACAGTGCTCTTCTGGTAGGGCTTTTTTATGTTGAAAAATATATTTCCTCAAGTGATGAGTTACTGATTATTTCTGATTCAGAATTGCTTGTTAAGCAAATTAATGGTCTTTATAAGGTAAAAGATTCTACACTACGCACGTTGTTTGGGCGTGCAAAGGAATTACTTGTTCATATTCCGCATCGAGTGACTCATGTATTGCGTGCTCACAATACGCATGCAGATATGCTTGCCAACAGGGCGCTTGATAACAAAATACCGATCCCGGCACCTCTTATACCGTTGATTGGAACGGATGTTTAATCTTTTTAAAAAAATTATTTATATGTTATTTGTTGTGTTATCAACACTACATGCTTGCTATGTGAGGGTTTTGTTAGATTCTGGCCCTGTGGAAGAAATGGGCGAAAAGCAGTTTGTTGTTGCCGATAAAAAATTTTTGTGTGTTTTTAAAGATACTCTATTGTCCTGCAATGGTAAGCAGCTGAATAAAAATGGTTTACGTATCAGCCCAAAGGATAGCAAATTTTGGTATCAGGATACCTGTTATTCGGGAGATCTGGCACTTATTGTCCAGGAGAAGCGTTGGTATGTTATTAACAATATCCCTTTGGAAGAATATGTGTACAGTGTATTGCGTTCAGAAAGTTGGCCCGGCTGGCCGCTTGAAGTGAATAAAGTTTTTGCTATCATGGTGCGCACGTATGCAGTTCATAAAATTCTAGCAGCACAAAGCATGAAAAAAAAGCCACTTTATGATATAAAGTCTACCAATATTCACCAAACATATAAAGGGTTGCATAATTTTGATCATCTCATGCAGGCGGTACAAGAGACACAAAATATTATTATCACTTACCATAAGCGCCCTATTATTGCCATGTATGATTCTTGTTGTGGGGGTATTATTCCGGCACATATTTCCGGTTTTGATTTTAAAAGTGACCCATATCTTGCCCGTCCTTATGCATGTGAATATTGTAGTGAATGCAAATTATATTCTTGGCAGATCTCTTTTGAACAGACCGCATTGATCGAGCTTTTAGAAACAGAATTTTCTGGACTTAAGCATATAAAAGATGTGCGTGTCACAACAGACAAAGCGGGAAAGGTCACAGAAATTGAGGTAAGAACTGGTAGATCGCATAAAAAAATTTCGGGTGCTACTATGTATCGACTTTGCAAAGACATTCGTAGTTTTTGTTACACTATTAAAAAAGAAGAAAAAATATTTAAATTTACGGGTAAAGGTTTTGGCCATCATATGGGCGTGTGCCAATGGGGTGTTCGGGCTATGGTAAAAAAGGGTTTTACCGAAAAACAGATACTTGATTATTATTATCCAGGAACTGAACTGATGAAGCTTGTTAAGGTTGAACCACAAAGGAGTTTAACGAGTGCCGACACATAAGACACATCTTTTTGTGGGGTTTTTAACTTATATCCTGGTGTTGTATGGAGTTCTGTTTTTAGGACCACTTGCTCTTGAGCGGAAAATTGAATTACTTATCTATACGCTTATTGGTTCATTGTTTCCTGATATTGATACAAAAAGCAAAATTCAAAGAATTATCTATTGTATGGTTTTTATTCTCATGCTTATGCTTTTTTACCTGAAGCATTATGTAACTGGCACGATTGTCGGAATAGTCTCTTGTTTGCCCTTGATGGTTCACCACCGTACGCTGTTTCACTCACGCTATTTCCTCGTCTTTTTAGGTATGAGTGTTGTGGTTTACACTGGTTTGTTCCACGCAACTTATACATACAGAATACTTTATAATACGATTTTCTTTTTGGCTGGGGTTACGTCCCATCTTTGGGCTGATGGGCTTAAAAAATTTTAGCACGATAGAGAAAGACGATGAATAGCAAAGAGCGTTAGCTACATTGTGCTCCACTGCTATGATACTCAAAAAGTCGTTCACTATTACAGGTTGTTATGCGGGCAACTTCTTCAATATTTTTTTCAAGCAAATCAGCCAGATAGTGTGCGATAGTCTGTATATGTTCCGGTGCATTTGTTTTTCCACGTATAATTTGCGGTGGCAAAAAAGGGGCATCCGTTTCTAAAACAATTGATGACAGCCCCACTTTTTTAACTATTTCACGTAGTTGTGTATTTTTTGGATAGGTCACCGTCCCCCCGATACCTAAATACCATCCCCACGAGGTAACTGCTTGTGCAAAGTCGAGTGAATTTGAGTAACAATGAATAACAACTCGCTTTAAATCAGTTTTGTATCGTTCCAGGATCGCATAGGTCTCTTGTTCTGCATCACGGGTATGGACCACAAGTGCTTTGTTATAGGTGAGCGCTAATTCTATTTGTGCCTCAAAGAGAGCTTGTTGGGCTTCGAGGTTATGATCTGGGTAATGTTTATCAAGTCCACATTCGCCAATACCAACAATTTTTTCAGTATGCACTTCTAAAAGATTTTTTATCACGGAAATATTTCCAGCGATGGCTGTTTTTTGATAATGTATGTTTGCTTCATGAGGGTGAATTCCAACGACAGGAAAAACATTTTTAAATATTTTTGCGAGCTCTACGCATAATATGCTGTCTATCGCGGTTGTGCCAACTTCAATGACGTGCGTAATATTTTTTAAAGCTGCCTGATGGAGTATTTTTTTTATTTCCTGCAATTCTTGTGGTGAAAAAGCTGAAATAGTGCTTTTATTAATTATGTGTAAAAGGTGGCAATGAGTATCTATTAATGAGAATGTTGAATCGTATGAAATCATGAGGTTTCTCTTTATGTTATGATTTTTTTTTATTTTTTTATTGACAAAGTATTAAATGAAATTAGTATATTTTAGTGATCATAATGCGCTACTTATCATCTGATAAGTAGTTTACTTGATTACAAACAGTGTTACAAACAAACCTATATATCTCAAGGAGCGTCTTATGAATAAGACTGAGTTAATAGATTCGCTAAGCGAAGAGACTACTTTCAGCAAGAAAGATATCACCCGTGTTCTTGATGCCTTGACACGTATTGTCATGCGCACCTTGAAAAAAGGAAACAAACTGCAATGGTCAGGATTTGGAACTTTCTCGCTTGCACAGCGACCAGAGCGTAACGGTATTAATCCAGCAACTAAGGAAAAAATTCGTCTTCCAAAAACGAATGTTCCAAAATTTAAAGCAGGTAAAAACTTTAAAGAAGCTGTACGTCAAGTTTAAGTATAGATTACTTTAAATAATAAGCTTTTACTCTTTCAAAAGCCGCTGTAAAGGCGGCTTTTTCTTTGCAACTTTTTGGGATTTTAAGTATTCTGTTGAAAGCTGTTATATATAGAATACGAAAGAGCTTCCTATGATTAATTTACTTTTCGTACGTGAATTGCCTGAAAAATTTAAGCAACTGGTCTTAAAAAAAGATCCACAATTTCCCGCTGAAATTTTTGTTGAGCTTGAAAAAAAACATGGTTTTATGAAGCGTGATATAGAATTTTTGCGTGCTGAAAAAAATCGCTTAGCAAAAGAAGCGCAGGGGGGGCTTACACAGGCTTTGAGAGAAGAATCCCAGGCTATAAGCAAGGACCTTAAAAAAAAGGAGAGCTCTTTTCAGGAGCTTGAGCATGATTTTATGGAGTTATATCTTCGCTGTCCTAATCTGCCATCAGAAGAGATTCCTGAAGGTAATAAAGAAGCTAATAAAGTAATAAAAGAGGTTGGCCAAAAGCCAGTTTTTGATTTTGCGGTAAAAAATCATGTTGAATTAGGTAAATCATTAAGTTGGTTTGATTTTGAAGCAGCTGCTGCCATGACTGGAACAAATTTTGCCTTGTATAAGGGTGATGCGGTCAGAATGCTTTATTCTTTAACTATTATGATGCTTAATAATAACAAGGCGCATGGTTACAACCCACTATTACCGCCCTATTTGGTAAATGAACAATCACTTATTAATGCAAGTAATTTTCCAATTTTTCAAGATAGTGTCTATTCGATTAATAATGATCAGTTGTATTTAACGCCCACGGCAGAAGTTAATATTACTAATATGTATCGAGATACTATTTTGTCTGCCTCTGATCTGCCCCAAAGATCAACATCCTGGACCAGCTGTTTTAGAAGAGAGGCTGGTACTCATGGAGCACATGAACGTGGACTTATCCGCATACATCAATTTGAAAAAGTTGAATTATATACGGTTTGTGCCCCAGAGGATGCCCAAATTGAACATGAACGAATGGTTACCTGTGCCGAAGCGCTTTTGCAAAAACTGGGACTTCATTATCGTATAAGCCTTTTGGCCGCTCAAGATTGTTCCTTTCCTTCATTTAAAACATACGATATTGAAGTGTGGATGCCCGGACAAAATGCTTATTATGAGGTTTCGTCAAGCAGCAACTGCACCGATTTTCAGGCGCGAAGGACCGGTATTCGTTTTAAACGGCAACCACAAGACAAGGCTCAATATGCCTATACCCTTAATACGTCTTCATTAGCTTTGCCGCGTTTAATGGTTGCTATTATGGAAACGTACCAGCAGGCAAACGGCACCATTGCATGGCCAGATTGTTTAAAGCGTGTAACCATAGATTTTTAATGATATGATATTTAATCAATTAGCTGACGTTGAGTCTCTTTATATCCATTGGCCCTTTTGTCCGTATAAATGCCATTTTTGTCCATTTGTTGCGCTTGCTAATCATGATGAGTATATGGAACAATATCATCAAGCACTAAAAAAAGAGATAATTCTTTATGGCAATTATGCGGGAAGCAAGCGTATAAAGACGATCTTTTTTGGTGGAGGAACTCCGAGTACCTATCCGCCAAACCTGCTACTTGACATGTTTGGTATACTTAAAGATACATTCACTTTAGAAGATGGATGCGAGATTACCTTAGAGGTAAATCCGGGGACAGTAAATTTAGAAAAAATAAATGCATGGAAGGCTGCGGGTATTACGCGATTGAGTATTGGTGTGCAAAGTTTAAATAATACTATTTTATCTTCTTTAAATAGGCATCAAAAGGCGCAGGATGTTTTTTCGTTATTAGAGAGCGCACATGCACATTTTCAAGTGCTATCGGTTGATCTTATTTTAGGGTTGCCCGGAATAAGCACGCAGGAATGGCAAGAGCTTATATATGCGGCTATTTTGTGGCCAATAAAGCATATATCCGTTTATTTTTTGACGGTTCATGAGGATACGCCACTTTATTATGGTGTTGCTCGAAAAAAAATTATTCTTCCAACTGATGATACTATGATTGCAACTTATCAATGGACTGTTGATACGTTGCTTGGTAATGGTTTTGATCAATATGAGGTTTCAAATTTTGCGCGTAGGGGGTTTGAGTCACGTCATAATACAGTTTACTGGAAGAGATTGCCATATAAAGGTTTTGGGCTGGGGGCATGTTCATTTGATGGCGCATCTCGTTTTCAAAATGAAAAAAATCTTATGCGATATCTTAATACAGTTGAATCGGCTGATACGATGGAGAATCTGGCGGGGCTTTCTGTGATGGCAGAAACATTAACGGAGCATCAGGCGTGGATCGAGGAACTTATGCTTGGACTACGACAAAAAAATGGTGTCTCTTGGCAGATGATTCATGCGAAATTATCGGGTGAAAAGTGTGCAGCCTTTACAGAAAAGGTGCAAGAATTTATTATGCTTGGCCATATGAGCGGAAATAGTGATCGATTTTGGCTGACCCCATCAGGGCGTGCAATAGAAAATGAAATTGTTGTTGCATTACTTTAGAAAAAATAATATAAAACCATTTAATATAAGGATATCATGGCAAAAAATGTGGGCATAAAATTACCAGAGGATTTGGTAAAAGTTCTCAAGCAAGAAAAAACGGTCGCAATCCTAGCAACATTTTCTGAAAAAGGTGTTCCCCATACAACGCCGATTCAGTCTCTTTACCCCAAAGGGGCGGAAAGTCTTTTGATGACCATTAATAAAGAACATATAGGTTATCATAATATGGTTTGGCAGAAAAAAGTTATGCTCTGTTTTCTTGATGAGGGCAATGTGGCCTATAGTATTTTAGGGCGAGCTGGCGTTATTCGCGCCCCATCACTTGTTCATCCGATGATGAATGTTGTTCGTATCGATATTATAGACATTAAGTGTGACCGTTCGATAATTAGTCGGGTTGATTCTGGGGTTCGTTGGAGTTATACTTCCTCAGAAGCAGAAGAATTATCAGTTGCATTAATGAACGAGCTTAAGGAGCTTGCTCGTACGCTGTAAGGAGCAATTTCATGGATAAAAAAAATATTTATATCGGACTTTTTGTTCCAATGTTTTCTTTGAGTGAAAATGAGGGTGCACCAGATTCAACATCTTTGGTCCAGCCGACTGGCGAGCTTGCTCATGAGACAGGTAAGAATCAGAGTTCTCCGGCGGAACTATTCGCTGCTGATATGATTCCACAAGAACCTGAGATTGATGAGTCTATTGTTCAGCAAGAAGAAGGTGAAGATGAAAATTCTCATGATGTTGACAGCATAGATCAAGATTCTTTTGAGTCCCCCGAATACGCGCGCGGCAATTGGTACAAAAAGCAACAGGTGCTTAAATATGCACATGATGTTTATCAAGAAGTGCGTCAAAAAGAGGCTTCAGTTGGTGAATTTGAAAATGTTTTTATTGCCAAAAAAAATAATCTTACCCAACATTTGGAAGAATTTTCTCAATCACTTGGTGTAGCATTTGCTGGTTTTTATCAAATTTTGTTTGATGAAATAGAGCGTTTTGAGCAGACAGAGCCAGCGACCGGTCTATTAACATCAGATGATCGCATTAAGCTTGCCCAGGATCAAGAAACGAAGGCTGTTCTTGTGCAATTAAAAAAAGATCTTGATGATATGACTGAATTATATAAAGCAGCTGACCAGGCGATGACCGTTCTTTTGCAACAAATTATGGCGAGTCATAATTTTGAACAGAAAGCTTTTGAAAATTATGAAAAAATTGCTCATGTATTAAGCGATCAAGTTGCAGAACAGCTTTATGGGGAAATTGTTGCGGCACGTGAAAATATCAATGGAATTTTGGGATACATACAGGGCGATTTTACTCGTTATTTTGATGAGTTATCTGAAAATATAATTAAATCGTTTTCAGTTATAAAGCAAGAAATGGCGCTTCTGAATGAGCGTGGGATAAATTTCTTTAAACCTGTTCAAAAAAAGGTTGAGACTGTTTCTGTTCCTGCTGCGCAACCAAAAGGGAACATTGTTTTTCGTTTTTTTTCACAAATTTTTCAATTTTTTAGTTTTTTGTGGAAATGGATGCGAGGTTTTTTTGCATAATTTGCAACATTAAACGTTATCTGGTAAATTATACAGCAGATATGAGTGTGATGCGGAAGTGGTGAAATGGTATACACGCAGCCTTGAGGTGGCTGTGGGAGAAATCCCGTGGAGGTTCAAGTCCTCTCTTCCGCACCAATTTTTTTGTCGATTTTTCAAATTGTTTTTTTAAGCACTGCATACAAAAAGGCTGAGAACAATATCTTGATCAAGCTATGTTTATAAATTTTTAAAATATATACTAAAAAGGATTTTGAGTATGACAATTTCTTTAAAACGTATTCTCTTTTCACCACTGACAGCGTGGTTTGTAGTGACACTTTTTGGTATTTATTTTGTTTTAAATTTGCGTCAAAATTTAAATTTTGGAATCGATTTAGTTGGTGGAACATATATTACTTTGGAAGTGAAAACTGATGCATTGATTGAGCATGAAAAAGCAATGCGTGGATCTTCTGGTAAGCCGTTAACAGAAGGCGAAATTCAAGAAATTATTAAAAATGCCGTTCATGATAATATTGAAGTTCTTCGTTCTCGTCTTGATAAATCAGGCGTAGGCGAGGTTACCATTGCGGCTCACGGTGAAAAAAATATTCTTATTGAGCTTCCTAATGTGCATAACCCTGAGCAGGCAAAAGCTATGATAGGCAAGTCTGCATTGCTTGAAGTTAAGGTGGTTGATGCTGTTGCTGATTCGCAAGAAGAGTTGCTGAAAAAATATAATGGTGTCGTCCCTGTTGATAAAATAGTGGTAAAAGAAGTTAAAGAGGGCGACTATGCACGTAGGCCAGTTACTCTTTATTATTTAGTTCCCAAATATACAGATCTTACAGGAAAGCTTTTAAAAACGGCGCATGCAGAAATAGGGAATGCGCGCGGCCTTAGTATGCAACCGATAATTATTTTTGAATTTAAAGCTGAGGGTGCTGAAAAATTTTATCAACTGACCAAAAAAAATATAGGTAAATCGATAGCATTGATTTTGGATAATGAAGTTATTACTGCGCCTCGTGTAAGCGTAGCAATTCGAGACCGTGGTCAAATTGAGGGTGATTTTGATATGCAGCATGCTAAAGATGTTGCCCTTATGTTGCGAGCTGGAGCCTTTACGGCACCTGTTGAGGTTGTTGAAGAAAGGCATATTGGGCCTTCGTTAGGTGAAGCGGCCGTTAGACAGGGTGTAATTGCATGCGTGATCGGGCTCGTGCTTTTGTTTTTGTTTAGTCTTTTCTTTTATAAAATGGCAGGGCTTTTTGCCTTTATTGTGCTGTTGTACAATTTACTCTTAATCCTTTTTGCGCTTTCTTGGTTTCAGGCAGCTTTAACATTGCCAGGTATCGCAGGTATTGTATTGAGTATTGGTATGGCAATTGACGCATCAATATTGATTTATGAACGAATTAAAGAACTTTTGGCCTCAGGAGCTTCTTTAAAAAAAGCAGTCGATGAAGGATTTTCTGGTGCGTTGGCAGTTATTTTAGATGCAAACATAACGCATTTTTTAGTTGCTGTCGTTCTCTATTATTTGGGCGCTGGGCCTATACAAGGATTTGCTGTTACCATGATTATTGGGATTATTGCGACACTTTTAACGGGATTGTTGCTTTTAAGAGCACTTTTTGATTTTTATATTTCAACCTTGGGTATACAAAAAATTTGGATATAGTATGCTGATATACGTATCTTTATAAGAGTATACGACATTATACAGGCGGCGTAGCTCAGCTGGTTAGAGCGACGGAATCATAACCCGTAGGTCCGGGGTTCGAGTCCCTGCGCCGCCACCATTTTTATGAATACAGCTTATTTTTTAACACTACTGCGTCTTTTTGGCGCCCCTTTTTTGCTTGCGCCATTTATTGTGTATAAGGCGCCTGCCAGAGTTGTTCTTTTTTGTTATATTTTTTTTGCGCTAACTGATTTTTTAGACGGCTATTATGCGCGAATTTATAAACTGCAAAGTAGCCTCGGAGCTTTTTTAGATCAGTTTGCCGATAAGGTATTCGTTTTTTCCGTTATGTTTGCTACGGTTTTTACGCATCAGTGCCCCTGGTGGTGGGCACTTGCCTTAGGGATACGTGAATTACTCGTCATGGGTCTACGTGATTATGGTATGCAGAAACAGATTTCGTTACCCGTTGTCTATGCGGCCAAGCTTAAAACTACGTTCCAGTTGGTGCTATTTTCCGTTATTCTTGTGGATCGAAATGTTTTTTATGTTGAGCTTGTAAGTCAGTTCATTTTTTGCCTAACGCTCTTTTTCTCGTATGCGTCTGCTTACCTGTACGTAAAAAAAGTGGGTATTATACGTGACTTGATGGACATTTCCAAATCAAAAAATTATTAAGCGTGTTTAAATGATGTGGGATGCAAAAAAGAAGGGCGGAAATAATTCCGCCCTCTTTAAATCATAACAGATGAGAAAAAAGTTATTTGCCCTGCAGAGCGGCTTTTAATTCTTCTTGCGCCTTTTTTATTTTTGCAGCTTCTCCTGCGATTTTGTTCTCAAGAAAAATTTTAACTATTTGGCAAGAATTACAGGAGGATTCTTTGTTTAATTTTAAGGTTTCTAAATGTTCTTGAGAGGTTTTTGATGATAAAGTGAGATCGAAACCATTCGAAAAAATGAATGCCATTAATGACGGGTCAAAATTATGGCAATTTTTAACAAATGTATCAAGGCCGCCATATATATTACAAGATGTGGTTTTCTTGCCCCACCACGATCCAGACTGGAAGCATGATACGTGCATGAGCATGGTTTTTAAGCTGCGGTGTTGTTCAGAAAGTTGTGTGTCAGGTATAGAGTTTAAAATACTTGTAATGTGCTCGATATCAAATTGTTTTTCCTGTGCGCAAAGGTTGTTGGCAATGAGGGTCATCATTATCATTTTGTTTATTTTTTTCATAAAGTATCTTTCGTTTTTTTAGATGTTTTTTGTTTGTATAACGTGAGTTCGACGTAAAAATCTTGTAAAAAAACGAGCATTTACTAATCTTCTTGTAAAGAAAACATAAAGAGGAGAAGAAAATGCTCGTAAGCTTATTTTACCATATTGATGAATTTTGCAAATTGCTGAAATCTAAGCGGCTCGAATCATCAAAATCAAGCTTCAAACAATCATTAAGCAATTCAGAGATCATGACGATTTCTGTATTTTTTCATTTCTCAGGCTACAAAACTTTCAAAGACTACTATATCAGGGGTGTGTTGCGGTATAACCAAAAAGATTTCAAAAAATTAGTTTCCTACAACCGCTTTATTGAATTAAGGCAAGAATTGGCTTTAGATTTGGGGTTATTCGCCATGCTCTTGTGTCATTTGAATAAATGCACTGGAACATCATTTGTAGATAGCACGCCGCTTGTCGTTTGTCATAACAGGCGCATTTATTCAAATAAAGTTTTTAAAGAAATGGCTGCACGTGGTAAAACGAGTACGGGTTGGTTTTTTGGGTTTAAATTGCACATTGTTATCGATGAAAATGGGAATATTTTAAACTTTAGCTTCACGCCCGGCAATGTTTCAGACGCTAATGCAGCAACGCTAAAATCGCTGCTAGCCGATTTATTCGGGAATATTTACGGAGACAAAGGATATCTTTTGAATCAAGAATTGTTTGAATATTTTTACGAAAATGGCTTGCACATGATCACTAAAATCAGATCAAATATGAATAACAAGTTGATGGAATTCAGCGATAAGATCTTACTTGCAAAGCGTGGCATAGTTGAAAGTGTCATAGATATTTTGAAAATTCATCTTTCAATCGATCACACTAGGCATCGCAGTGCCCGCGCTTTCTTAGCCAATCTTTTTTCAGGCCTTGTTGCTTATGCTTTTTACCCAAAAAAACCTTCAATAACCTCAAAGTTCCGTACTATTTCATGATTTTTTTTTGGTCGAACTCACGTTATATTAAAAATCAGGAGCAACTGGATAGCCAGGGCTATGATGAACAAGGCGAGTTTTAGAAGTTAAATAGGATATTGATATAACGGCAGTCCTTGGGACTGCTCCAGACCGTCAAGCCCCTCGTTTGATGAGGGCGTTATAACTTAATTTTACATAGTGACTTTTCACTAAAAAAATTTTTACTCAGAACAGAGTTGTTGGGTAGTTTTATAAAATAGGTCAAAATCGTCTTGAGAAAATAAGACAAAATGAATAACAGAGATTGTTGTTTTGTTATTGTGCACATACTCACGTATGGTTTTTACAGCGATGCTCGCAGCCCGTTCTTTAGGAAAGGCGTAAATAGCAGAACTTATAAACGGAAACGCAATCGATTTATAGTGGTGTTGATCTGCCAGCAGTAAGGAATTTGTATAAGCCTGAGCTAAAAGCGCGTCTTGCTGAGTGGAGTCGTGAATGATTCTGCAATCGGGGCCAACGGCGTGAATAATAGAACGTATGCCGCATGACTTGAGGTTAAAGCTTTCTGTGATACGTGCTTGACCAATGGGACACCGAACAGTGTTAGTCTCTGGATATAGATTACAAGCAGTTTGTAGTTGGTCCCATCCAGCTTTATCAAAGATTGCTCCACAAACCCCTGCGCCCCCAAGGAGCTGCTCGTTAGCCGCATTGACTATGGCGTCAGCAGCACATGTCGTTATATCACCTTTTTCTATAACGAGCTTTGTGTGCGGAGCCATGGTGAATGTATGAGACATTTGACAAAAAGCTGCTTTGAAAAAGATGGTTGCGAACACGATCAGTATTGTTTTTTTCATTGTGGTAAATCCTTATTTTTCTTCATTATATTAATTTTAAACTATCAAATTTTATAATTTTTGGAAATATTGCTTTATTTTCGCCTGTCGAACCAACGTGAAAAGTTCCGGTTGCTAGCAAAGTGAAAAGTTCCGCTTTTGATAAAAAAAATGCCTCTGCGGACGGCAGGCCGCTTCACCCTACTCTCCTGGATAAAGGC